>NZ_JBVINN010000003.1:0-4950 GCF_055579305.1 Kitasatospora sp. NPDC032757
TGGACGACCCGGCCGACGACCCGGTCGACCCGCGGGTCGCCTCGCACATCGCCTCCACCGCGATCGAGGGCGGCACCGCCCACCCCGAGCTGAAGCTGCTCGGGACGCGCTGAGCGGTGGGCCACGGGCGAGAGGGGTTGGGAAAGTGACGATGCGTCAATCAGCCGCCCTGCCATGTCATATGCATGGAGGGCATAATGACGGATGTGCCTTCAGTGCCGCAGAACCGACTCAAGTGGCTGACCCTCGCGGTGTGTTGTCTGAGTCTGTTCATGGTGGGCCTGGACACGACGGTCGTGAATCTGGCCCTTCCCGCCATCCAGCACGATCTGGACGCCACGGCCACGGGCCTGCAGTGGACGGTGGACGCCTACACGGTGGTGCTCGCGAGTCTGCTGATGCTCTCCGGCTCGATGGCCGACCGGTTCGGCAGGCGGCGCACCTTCCAGACCGGCCTGCTGCTGTTCAGCCTCGCTTCGCTGCTCTGCGGCCTGGCGCCGGACACCGGGACGCTGGTCGGGTTCCGGATGCTGCAGGCGGTCGGCGGGGCGATGCTCAACCCGGTCGCCATGTCGATCATCACCAACACCTTCACGGACCTGCGGGAACGGGCCAGGGCGATCGGGATCTGGGGCGGCGTGGCCGGAATGAGCCTGGCCTTCGGCCCGGTGGTCGGCGGCGCGCTGGTCGATCTGGCGGGCTGGCGGTCGATCTTCTGGATCAACATCCCGTTCGGCGTCCTCGCCCTGGTCCTGACCGCGCTGTTCGTCCCCGAGTCCAAGGCGCCGCACCCGCGCCGGCTCGACCCCGGCGGGCAGCTGCTGGTGATCACCCTGCTGGCGGCGCTGATCTTCGGGATCATCGAGGGGGCACGCCAGGGCTGGGGTTCGTGGCCGATCGTCAGCTGCTTCGCCACCACCGTCCTGGCGGCGGCGGCCCTGGTGCGGCACGAGCGGCGGCGCCCGGAACCGTTGCTGGACCTGCGGTTCTTCCGCAGCGTGTCGTTCAGCGGGGCCATCGCCTCGGCGGTCTGCGGCTTCGCCGCACTGGCCGGCTTCCTCTTCCTCAACTCCCTCTATCTGCAGAACGTGCGGGGGTACTCCCCGTTGCACGCCGGGCTCCTGACACTGCCGATGGCGGCGATGACACTGGTCTTCGGCCCGCTGGCGGGCCGGGTGATCGGTGCCCGCGGGCCTCGGCTGCCGCTGGTGGTGGCGGGGAGCGGGATCGCGCTCTGCGGTCTGCTGCTGACCGGGCTCACGGCGGACACCCCGATCTGGTTCCTGGCCCTCGCCTACGTGGCGTTCGGCATCGGCTTCGGCATGCTCGACGCCCCGATCACCTACGCGGCGGTCTCCGGGATGCCGCCGTCCCGGGCCGGGGTGGCCGCAGCGGTCACCTCCACCGGTCGCCAGGTGGGGGCCTCGCTGGGGGTCGCCGTGCTGGGTTCGGTCACGACCGCCCGGATCGCCGGTCCGTTCGCCACCGGGTTCCCGGCCGCCAGCCACCTCGGCTGGGCGATCATGGCCGGCTGCGGGCTCGCGGTGCTGGCGCTGGCCGTCCTCACCATGGGCCGGGCGGCCCAGCGGCCCACCGAGGACCCGCCGGGCCCCCTCGGCCGGGTCACGCCGCCGAGCGGCGCACGGACGCCATGACCGGACGGACGCCGCAGGCCCGCCGGGTGACTCCGCTCGCCGCGTTCCGCGCCCGTCTGCTGGCCGAGGTCAACGCCTCGGTCCACGGGCCGAACCTGCACCTGGAGCGGTACGACCGGCCGGCCGGGGATCCCGGGCTGTTCGGTCCGCAGAGCGTCGTGTGGCGCGTCAACGGTCACCCGGCCGGGATGCTCACCGGCGGCTTCGCGGCCCTGTTGCTCCAGTCGCTGCACCCGCTGGCCATGGCGGCGGTGGACGGGCACTCCGACTTCCGGTCCGACCCGACCGGCCGGCTCAACCGGACGGCGCGCTTCGTCACCACCACCACCTTCGGCTCGACGGCGGCGGCCGGGGAGGCGATCGAGGCCGTCCGGCGGCTCCACCCGAGGATCCACGGCAGGGCGCCGGACGGACGGCCGTACCGCGCGGACGATCCGGACCTGCTCACCTGGGTGCACACCGCGGAGGTCAGCTGCTTCCTGGCGGGCCATCAGGTCTTCTCGGCGACGCCGCTCTCGGCCGCGGAGTGCGACCGCTACTACGCGGAGGCCGCCCTCGTCGGCGAGCGGCTGGGGGCGGCGGGGGTGCCGCGCTCGGCCGCCGAGGTGGACCGGTACCTCGCGCGGATCCGCCCGGAGCTGCTGGCCACCCCCGCCGCGCTCGACTGTGTCCGGTTCCTGCGCGGCTTCGGCCGCAGCCCGCGCGAGCGGGTGGCCACCGGGCTGCTGATGAACGGGTCGATCGGCCTGCTGCCGAGGTGGGCCAGGGCCGAACTCGGGATCCGCCGGCCCGGCCTGGTACGAGCGGGCTGGGACCGCCCGGCCGCCCGCGCGATCGGACGGGTGCTGGTGTGGGCCTGCGGGCCCTCCGAGATCCAGCGGGCCGTCCGGCAACGGATGGCGGCCGGCGGATAGCACCCGGGGCGGCGGCCGGACCCTCCGCCCCGGGGCGATCCCCGCAGACCCTTCCCGGGCCCGACGCCCGGGTTACGACGACCTGCCGGCGCCGGCCCTCCGCGCGCCGCACCGTGAACGCGACCATCACACCGATTGCCCAGGAGGCTTGGACATGGCACCAACCGCGAAGCCCATCGAGGTCGAGCTCCGACCGCTGTACAAGGCCCACTACCGCTTCCAGTTCCTCAGCGCGGCCTTCCAGTTCGGCCTCTTCACCATCCTCGAGCAGGAGCCGGGCATCGCGATGCCGGACATCGCGGCCCGCGTCGGCCTGAAGGAGCAGCCGACCCGGATACTGCTGCTCGGCTGCACCACCATGGGCCTGCTGCGCAGGGAGAACGGCGGCTACTACAACACCCCGCTCACCCAGCCGCTCGCCGACAACCTCGACGAGTCGCCCGCCGCCTTCATCCCGTGGGAGCAGCAGGGCATCTACCGGGCGATGTCCTGGTTCCCCGAGGCGCTGAAGGCCGACACCAACATCGGCCTGCAGCGGGAGATCCCGGGCACGGCGCCGACCATGTACGAGCGGCTGGCCGACCATCCGGAGCTGGAGTCGACCTTCCACACGATGATGGCCTCGGTGAGCCGGCTGGTCGGCGAGGAGCTCAAGGAGAAGCTCGACCTCTCCGGGTACACCCACCTGCTCGACATCGGCGGCGGCACCGCCATCAACGCCTCGAACCTGGTGGAGCGCTGGCCCGGGCTGCGGGTCACCATCGCCGACCTGCCCTCGGTCGCGGCCAGTGCCAACGCCACGATCCAGAAGCTCGGGCTGGCCGACCGGGTGAACGCGGTGAGCCTCGACGTGTTCAAGGACGAGTTCCCGGCCGGGTGCGACTCGCTGCTCTTCGCGCACTTCCTCGAAATCTGGTCCGCCGACCGGATCCGGGCCCTGCTGGCGAAGGCCTCCCGCGCCCTCGCCCCCGGCGGGGGGATCTTCGTGGTGACGCCCTACCAGAACGACGAGGAGACCGGGCCCGACCGGGCGGCCTACCTCTCGGCGTACTTCCACACCATCGCCTCCGGCGAGGGAATGGTCTACACCGGCCGGGAGTACGAGCAGTGGTTCGCCGAGGCCGGCATCGAGCCCACCGGGCGGGTGGCGCTCGGCGCGGACACCGTGGTGATCTGCGGCCGCAAACGGGCCTAGGCCTGTCCGGCGCTCAGGCGTTCCCCGAGGGGGCACGTCGACGTCTCGGGCGGCTCAGCCCGCCGCACCCGGCGCCCGGCGCGGGCCCCCGCCTCCGTATCCTGGCCCGATGCTCGAACCCGCACTGCTGCCGACTCCGCTGGTGGACTGCACCGACGAGGTGCTGGCCCGGGCCGGGGTGGAGCTGCGCCTCAAGCGGGACGACCTGCTGCACCCGGCGGTGCCGGGCAACAAGTGGCGCAAGCTCGGGCCCAACCTGGCGGCGGCGGTCGAGCAGGGGCAGACCAGGCTGCTGACCTTTGGCGGTGCCTACTCCACCCATCTGCGCGCGGTCGCGGTGGCGGCCGGCGCGCTCGGGCTGGAGAGCGTCGGGCTGGTCCGCGGCGAGGAGCTGGCCGATGCCCCGCGCAACTGGTCGCTGCGGGCGGCCGAGGCGGCCGGCATGCGGCTGGAGTTCCTCTCCCGGACGGCGTACCGGGAGACGGCCGGCCGGTGCGGGGCGGAGGACGCCGTCGCGGCCGAGCTGCAGCGGCGCTGGGGGCCCTGCCTGGTGCTGCCGGAGGGCGGCTCCAACGCCCTGGCGGCGACCGGGGCGGCGGCCGTCCCGGCGGAGCTGCCCGACCTCGGCGGGCGGGACGTGGTCTGCTGCCCGGTCGGCACGGGCGGCACCCTGGCCGGGATCGCGGCCGGCCTGCCGCCGGGCGCGCGGGCGCTCGGGGTGGCGGTGCTGCGCGGAGGCGCCGGTTACCTGGAGGGCGAGGTCGCCCGGCTGCACCGGGACGCCTTCGGGCGGGAGTTCGGCAACTGGCGGATCGACCACGACCACCACGGCGGCGGCTACGGCCGGGTGCCGCCCGGGCTGGCCGCCTTCGCCGAGGGCTTCGAGCAGCGCCACGGCATCGCCCTGGAGCGCCGCTACGTCGCCAAGCTGCTGGCCGCCCTGTACGAGCTTGCCGGGGCGGGGGCCTTTCCGGCGGGCACCCGGCTGACCGCGGTCGTCACCGGTCTGCCGGACCCGCCGGAAGCGGCCTGAGAGCGCGTCTGCCGGCCACGTCCTGCGTCCTGTCGGCCTCGGCCTGTCGGTCTCGGGGGGGGGGGGGGGGGGGGGGGGGGGGGGGGGGAAGAGGAGGGGAGGGGGGGGGGGGGGGGGGGGGGGGGGGGGTAGTGGGGGGTGTCTAGGGGGGGA
>NZ_JBVINN010000003.1:4960-37960 GCF_055579305.1 Kitasatospora sp. NPDC032757
GACGAACCTGCAGGAAGGGGCCGGAAGGCGCTTCTGCGGCCAATTTTTTCTTTTTTTTGGTCCTCTTCTTTCTGTTTTTTTCCGTCCGCCGCCTGGCCACTGGCCGCCCGGAACCTAGCCGAAGCTCAGGTCGGCGCAGGGGTCGGTGTCGGCCCCGCGGCTGTTCTCGGCGATGCCGGTGGGCACGCCGCTCGGCGTGGGGGTGGCGCCGGGCGCGGGGCGGGTCGTGGCGGCGGCCGTCGGGCCGGACGGGGCGTCGGCGGCGTCGAGCCCGGTGGCCGGCGTCGGGTGGTAGTCGCGGCCCAGCGTGACGATGATCCCCCCGGAGCCCGTCTCCTCGACCAGTCGGGCCCCGGGGAAGAGCGGTGCCAGCTGGTCGGCGCCGGCCTTCAGCGCCGGGTCGTACGCGATCTCGGTCTGCAGCCGGCCGCCGTTGGTGGGGCCCAGGGCGACGTTCTGGAAGCCCTTGGCGCGGACCGCCTCCGCGCCCTTGCCGGCCAGCCCGGGGGTGCCGACACCGTTGACCACGGTGATCGGCGCGGCCGTCTGCTCGGGCGAGAGCGGGGTGGGCGAGACGGCGGAGGTGGGCGTGGCGGGGGCGGCCGAGGCGTCGCCGACCTGGCCGGTGCTCTGCCCGTCCAGCGTGCGGTCCTCGCGCAGCAGCTTCCAGAGGGTGTCGACGTCCGGGTGGACCAGGGCGACCCGTTCGCCGGAGTAGCGCCAGGGGGTGGTGACGAAGGTGATGTCGGAGAGCTTGATGCTCTGCAGCGACTGGGCGAAGTCCACCAGCTTCATCGCGGTGCCCAGGCCCTCGTCCACGGTCAGCGAGCGGGTGGCCGCGTCGGCCAGCGGGAGCAGGGTCGGCAGCGAGAAGCCGAGGCCCTGGACCTTCCTGATCATCGAGGAGAGGAACGCCTGCTGGCGCTTCATCCGGCCGATGTCGGAGTTGTCGCCGATCCCGTACCGGGCCCGCAGGTAGTCCACCGCGGGCTGTCCGGAGAGCTTCTGCATGCCCTTCTTGAGGTGGATGTTGTGCGAGTTCACGTCGTTGGGGACGCAGGCGTCCACGCCGTTGACGGCCTCGGTCATCGCGGCGACGCCCTTGAAGTCGACCACGATGGTGTGGTCGATGCGCAGGCCGGTCAGCGTCTCGACGGTGTTCTGCGTGCAGGCCGGGTTCCCCTTGGGGAACTCGCCTATGGTGAACGCCGAGTTGAACATCTGGTTCGTCCTGGGCGATGTCCAGCCGCCGTTCGGCAGCCGGCACGACGGGACGGTCACCAGCGCGTCGCGCGGTATGGAGACGCCGACGGCGTGCTTGTGGTCGGCGTAGACGTGCAGCAGCACCGCGGTGTCCGAGTGGCCGACACCCTCCTCGCCGCCGCCGAGGTCGGCGTTGCCGTCGTTGCGGGTGTCCGAGCCGAGGACCAGGACGTTGACCGGCACCGAGGCGCCGGGCGTGACCGGGACGGGGGCCGGCGGCCGTTCGGTGGCGACACCGCCCGCGTCGAAGGTGGTGATGTTGCTGTCCAGCCGGTGGTAGAACCAGGCGCCGGCCCCCGCCACCGACAGCACGAGAACGGCGGCGAGGCCCACGGCGGTCCGTACGATGCGCCGCCGGCGCGAGCTGCTGCTCATCCCCCCGGGCCCCCCGTCTTCTGGTGTCGTTCCCTGTACGCACCGGCTCATGGGCAGGCCGGTGCGAATCTCGAACGTTAGACGCTTCGGGGGAGTGTTCGGTTACATCCGATGGCCGGCCAATTGCTCCGGAACGGCCGCCGCGGCCGTGATGCTGCTCACGCCCCCGGGCCGGAGGCGCCCGAGAGCATCCGGCGGAGCAGGTCGCGCAGCGCCGTCCGCTCGTCCGGGCCGAGGGCGGCCAGCGGCTCGCGGGCGAAGTTCAGTGACTCCCGCAGCTCCTCGGAGGCGGCCGAGCCGCTCTCGGTGGCGGCGACCAGCTTGACCCGGCGGTCCTGCCGGTCGGCCTCCCGGGTGACGAAGCCACGCGACTCCAGCCGGTCGACGATGCCGGTGATGTTGGACGGCTCGCAGCTGAGGGTCTGGGCGATGTGGCGCATCGGCATCGGGCCGCGCCGCAGCAGGGCGAGGACCTTGGCCTGGGCGCCGGTGAGCGAGCGGGCGGCGGCGGCCTCCTCGTACTCGCGATGGAAGAGCGCGACCAGGTTGGCCATCAGGTCGACGACCTCACGGGTGATCTCGTCGGGCTCCGGCGCGCCGGACGGGGTCGGCTGGGTGTCCATGTCTCACAGTCTACCTGAACAGTTGACAACATGAACCTTTCATGTCCATCGTTACTTCAGTAAGTCAACCTTTCAGGCGACAAGGAGTACCCCCAGATGGCCGAGCAGGAAGCGCCCGCCACCGCCCGCGAATGGCACCTCGCCGCCCGCCCCCAGGGCTGGCCCGTCCCGACCGACTTCGCCCTGGTCGAGGCGCCGGTCCGGACCCCGGGCCCGGGCGAGATCCTGGTCCGCAACGCCTACCTCTCGGTCGACCCGTACATGCGCGGCCGGATGAACGACGTGAAGTCCTACGTCCCGCCGTTCGAGCTCGGCCGGCCGATGGACGGCGGCGCGGTCGGCTACGTCGTCGCCTCGGAGGCCGAGGGCTTCGCCCCGGGTGACGCCGTGCTGCACGGGCTCGGCTGGCGCGAGTACGCCACCGTCGACGCGACGCAGGCGGTGAAGGTCGACGAGTCCGTGCCGCTCTCCGCCTACCTCGGCGTGCTCGGCATGACCGGCCTCACCGCCTACGCCGGCCTGCTGGCGGTCGGCGGCCTCAAGGAGGGCGACCGGGTCTTCGTCTCCGGCGCGGCCGGCGCCGTCGGCTCGATGGTCGGCCAGATCGCCCGGCTCAAGGGCGCCTCGCTGGTGGTCGGCTCGGCCGGCTCGGCGGAGAAGGTCGCCAAGCTGACCGACGAGTACGGCTTCGACGCCGCGTTCAACTACAAGGACGCCCCGGTCGCCGAGCAGCTCGCCAAGGCCGCCCCGGAGGGCATCGACCTCTACTTCGACAACGTCGGCGGCAGCCACCTGGAGGCCGCGATCGGCGCGCTCGGCGTGCACGGCCGCGCGGTGCTCTGCGGCGCGATCGCGCAGTACAACGAGACCTCCGCGCCGGCCGCCCCGCGCAACCTGGCGCTGGCGATCGGCAAGCGGCTGCGCCTGGAGGGCATGCTGGTGCGTGACCACGCCGCCCTGCAGCCGCAGTTCGTCGCCGAGGTCGGCGGCTGGCTGAAGGAGGGCAGGCTGCGTAACGAGGAGACCGTGGTGGACGGCTTCGAGAACACTGCGGAGGCCTTCCTGGACCTCCTGCGCGGCGTCAACACCGGCAAGATGGTGGTCCGCCTCGACGGCTGACGCCACGTCAGCACCGCTGTCGCCAGGCCGCCCCGCCGCCCCTCGGACGTGCGGGGCGGTTTGCGTACCGGGCGCAGGAGATCCGGCCGCACTACCGCATTCCGGCGGGATCCGAAAGTGCGTCATCCATCGTGCGGGGCGGCGCGGTACGGTGGTCCCGCCTGGCGATGGGGCCGTTCGGGGGAGAGATTCGACCGAGGGGTGGACCTCGTTGAGGATTCGACTAGCATTGAGCGAAAGCCTGTCCGTTTTGCTCAATTTAGTGGCTTAATGTCGGCTAACGTGGGTAACTGTGGATCAACTACAGGCGCGAACGCGAGGCAGCTGGGGAAGGCGACCCTCGTCCACAGCCTGGAGGTCCCGGTGACGACACGTGGAGTCCTGTACGTCCACTCCGCGCCCCGCGCGTTGTGCCCGCACGTCGAATGGGCCGTCGCGGGGGTGCTGGGTGTGCGGGTGAGTCTGGACTGGATCCGCCAGCCGGCCGCGCCCGGACACTGGCGCGCCGAGCTCTCCTGGCAGGGCGAGCCCGGCACGGCCTCGAAGCTCGCCTCCGCGCTGCGCGGCTGGCAGCTGATGCGGTACGAGGCCACCAGCGAGCCCTGCGCCACGGCGGAGGGCGAGCGCTACAGCAGCACGCCCACGCTCGGCATCTTCCACGCCGTCACCGGCATCCACGGCGACATCCTGATCCCCGAGGACCGGCTGCGCGCCGTCCTGCTGCGTGCCCGCACCGAGGGGGCCGACCTGGAGGCCGAGATCTCCCGGCTGCTCGGCAAGCCCTGGGACGACGAGCTGGAGCCGTTCCGCTACGCGGGCGAGGGCGCCCCGGTGCGCTGGCTGCACCAGGTGGTCTGACCGCGAACGGCGAAGGGGTCCGGCGCTCGTGGCGAGCGCCGGACCCCTCTGCTGTCAGCGGTTTCTCAGACGCTGCGGAAGGCCAGCACCACGTTGTGGCCGCCGAAGCCGAACGAGTTGTTCAGCGCCGCGATCCGGCCCTCGGGAAGCGGGCGGGGCTCGTCCCGGACGATGTCCGCGTCCACGTCGTCGTCCAGGTCCTCGACGTTGATGGTCGGCGGGGCCAGCCGCTTGTACAGGGCCAGCACGGTGGCGACGGTCTCGATGCCGCCGGCGCCGCCCAGCAGGTGGCCGGTCATCGACTTGGTGGCCGAGACGGCGATGTGGTCCAGGTGCTCGCCGAGCTCCTTGCGCAGCGCCTTCAGCTCGGCCGTGTCACCCTGCGGGGTCGAGGTGGCGTGCGCGTTGACGTGCACGATCTCGGCCTTGTCCAGGTCGTTGCGCTCGAACAGGTCGGCCAGCGCGCGGGCCACGCCGGCGCCGGTCGGCTCGGGCTGGGCGATGTGGTGGGCGTCCGAGGACAGGCCCTGGCCGATCGCCTCGCAGTAGATCCGGGCACCGCGCGCCTCGGCGTGCTCGACCGACTCCAGCACGACCACGCCCGCGCCCTCGCCGAGCACGAAGCCGTCGCGGCCCTTGTCGTACGGGCGGGAGGCGCGCTGCGGCTCGTCGTTGTTCTTGGACATCGCCATCATGTTGGCGAACGCCACGATCGGCAGCGGGTGGATCGCGGCCTCGGTGCCGCCGGCCACCACGACGTCGGCGCGGCCGGTACGGATCATCTCGATCGCGTAGCCGATCGCCTCGGCGCCGGAGGCACAGGCGGAGACGGGGGTGTGCACACCGGCACGGGCGCCGACCTCCAGACCGACGTTGGCCGCCGGGGAGTTGGGCATCAGCATCGGGACGGTGTGCGGGGAGACCTTGCGGACGCCCTTCTCCTTCAGCACGTCGTACTGGTCGAGCAGGGTGGTGACACCGCCGATGCCGGAGGCGATCACGGCGCCCAGGCGCTCGGGGGCCAGCTTCGACGACTCGTCGGTGGCGGGGGTCTCGTAGCCGGCGTCGGCCCAGGCCTCGCGGGCCGCGATCAGCGCGAACTGCGCCGAGCGGTCCAGCCGGCGGGCGAGCGGGCGGGGGAGGATCTCGCCCGGGTCGACCGCGGTGCGCGCGGCGATCCGGACGGGCAGCTCGGCGGCCCACTCCTCGGTGAGGGCGGCCACACCGGAGCGGCCCGCGACCAGGTTCTCCCAGGTCGTGGCGGCGTCGCCGCCCAGCGGCGTGAAGGCGCCGATACCCGTGACTACCACGGTACGGTTTTCAGCGGTCACTGGATCTTCTTCTCTCACGTTGCGGGGTTTCGGCGGCGGGCCGGGGGGTGGGGCCCGGCCGGGCGCCCGCAGGGGCGTCCGGCCGGAGGGTCGGCCGGCTCGGGGAGCCGGCCGACATCAGGCGTCGAACGAGTCGAACGCTCAGGCGTTGGCGAGGATGTAGTCCACCGCGTCGCCGACGGTCTTCAGGTTCTTGACCTCGTCGTCCGGGATCTTCACGTCGAAGCGCTCCTCGGCGGCCACGACGACCTCGACCATGGAGAGCGAGTCGACGTCCAGGTCGTCGGTGAAGGACTTGTCGAGCTCGACGTCCTCGGTCGGGATGCCGGCGATCTCGTTGACGATCTCAGCGAGACCTTCCAGGACCTCGTCCTTGGTAGCCATACTGGCTGCTCCTCTTCGGTGTTGAATGCGGCCGCCCGGCGGACGGACGCAGGCTTTTGATGGGGGTTGGGGCGAAACGCGCCTAGGGGAGCGTAACGACTGCCGCGGCGTAGACCAGACCCGCCCCGAACCCGATGATCAGCGCGAGGTCGCCGCTGCGTGCCTCGCCGCTCTCCAGCATGCGCTCCATCGCCAGCGGGATGGACGCCGCGGAGGTGTTGCCGGTCTCGGTGATGTCGCGGGCGACCGGCACCGACTCGGGCAGTTTGAGGGCCTTGATCATGGCATCGGTGATGCGCATGTTGGCCTGGTGCGGGATGAACGCACCCAGCTGGTCGGCGGTCACCCCGGCGGCGTCCAGCGCCTGCTGGGCCACCTTGGCCATCTCCCAGACCGCCCAGCGGAAGACCGTCTGGCCCTCCATCCGCAGGGCCGGCCACTTGCTGCGACCGTCGTCATGGGCCTCGCCGACGCCGTTGACGGCGTCCTCCTTGCCGAAGGCGGTGTCCCAGGCCTGGGTCTGCGAGATGACGTCCTTGTGGGAACCGTCCGAGCCCCAGATGACCTTGCCGATGCCGGGCGTGTCGGACGGGCCGACGATCGCGGCGCCGGCGCCGTCACCGAAGATGAACGCGGTCGAGCGGTCCGACTGGTCGGTCAGGTCGCTGAGCCGCTCCACGCCGATCACCAGCACGTACTCGGCGCTGCCGCCGCGGACCATGCCGTCGGCCAGGCCCAGGCCGTAGCCGAAGCCCGCGCAGGCGGCCGAGATGTCGAAGGCCGGGGCGGTGCCGCAGCCCAGCCGCTCGGCGATCTCGGTGGCGATCGCGGGGGTCTGCTTGAGGTGCGAGACGGTCGCGACGATGACGCCGCCGATCCGGTCGGGGTCGATCCCGGCCTGGGCGATGGCCTTTCCGGCGGCCTGCACCGACATCTCGGCGACGGTCTCCTCGGGGCCGGCCCAGCGGCGCTCGGCGATCCCGCTGCGGGTGCGGATCCACTCGTCCGAGGAGTCGATCCAGTTCAGCACCTCGGAGTTCGGGATCACCCGCACCGGACGGTAGCCCCCGACACCGTGGATGCGCGAGTGCTGCGCACCGGTGACGGGGTTGATCTGGGCCTTGGTCATGCCTGCTGCTCCTGACCGCCGTGCTCCGCGACGAGCTCGCGGGCCTTGTCCAGGTCGGCGGGGGTCTTGAGGGCAAGCGTGGCCACACCCTTGAGGTTGCGCTTGACCAGTCCGGTGAGGGTGCCCGCGGGGGCGAGCTCGATGACGGCGGTCGCGCCCAGCTCCCGCAGGGTCTCCATGCAGAGGTCCCAGCGGACCGGGTTGGAGACCTGCGACACCAGACGGTCCAGCACCTCGGCGCCGGATGCCACGACCTGGCCGTCCTGGTTCGAGACGTAGGCGACCTTCGGGTCCGCGACCGGAAGGGTCGGGGCCAGCTTGGCCAGCCGCTCGACACCGGGCGCCATGTGCGCGGTGTGGAACGCGCCGGCGACCTTGAGCGCGATCAGCCGGGACCCGGCCGGCGGGTCGGCCTGCAGGGCCTCCAGCTGGGCCACCGTGCCGGCCGCGACGATCTGGCCGCCGCCGTTGTTGTTGGCCGCGGTCAGGCCGTGCTCGGCGAGCTTGGCCGAGACGGCCTCCGGCTCGCCGCCGAGGACGGCGATCATGCCGGTCTCGGTGGCCGCGGCGGCCTCGGCCATCGCGAGGCTGCGCTCACGGACAAAGGTGAGTGCGTCATGGGCGGAGAGCACGCCGGCACCGGCGGCGGCGGTGATCTCGCCGACGCTGTGGCCGGCCACGGCGCCGACCAGCGCACGGGCGCGGTCCTCGTCGGGGAACAGCTCTCGGGCGGTCACCAGGCCGGCCGCGACCAGCAGCGGCTGGGCGACGGCGGTGTCCTTGATGTCCTCGGCGGACGCCTGGGTACCGGCGTGCACCAGGTCGAGCCCGGCGACCTCCGACCAGCCGTGGAGGCGGTCGGCGACACCGTCGAGCTCCAGCCAGGGGCTGAGGAAACCGGGGGTCTGGGCACCCTGTCCAGGGGCGACGATTACGAGCACGGTTCAACCCTCTCTCGCCGGACGCCCGGGGGCGGGTAGGCGACGGTAACGAAGAAAAGCATCCGGGATTGTAAGTTCCCTACATCGGGCTCAGCTCGGCTCTCCGGCGGCCGTGAGTCGTCCCAGCGCCAGTGCGATACGCAGCGTGAACGCCGAACGTACGTCGGATGGAGCGTAGCCCGTGACGTCTGTCACACGTCGGAGCCGGTAGCGCACCGTGTTGGGGTGGACGAAGAGCATCCGGGCCGCTCCCTCCAACGAGGAGGCCTGCTCCAGGTAGACACTCAAGGTCTCCAGCAATGCCGAGCCGGCCTCGTCCAGCGGTGTGTAGATCTCCTCCACCAGCTGACGACGCGCCGCCTGGTCGCCGGCGAGCGCCCGTTCGGGCAGCAGATCGTCGGCCAGCACCGGGCGGGGCGCGTCCGGCCAGGCGGCGCAGGCCCGCAGGCCGGCCGCGGCGGCATGCGCCGAGCGGGTCGCCGACAGCAGGTCGGGCACGGTCGGGCCGACCACCACCGGGCCCGGCGCGAACTGGCCGATCAGCGCCCGGGCCGCGTGCACCGGCTCCTTGTCGCCGCCGACCACCACCACCAGGCGCTTGCCCAGCACCCCGGTCAGCACGTGCAGCTTGGCGTACCGGGCGGCCCGGCGGATCGCCTCCACCACCAGCTCGCTGTCGCCGTCGGGGGCGCTGCCCATCACCACCCGGACCTGGCTCGGCTGGCCCCAGCCGAGCGCGGCGGCCCGGGAGAGCACGCCCTCGTCGGCGTCGCCGGAGAGCAGCGAGTTGACGACCAGCGCCTCCAGCCGGGCGTCCCAGGCGCCGCGCGCCTCGGCCGCCTGGGCGTACACCTGGGCGGTGGCGAAGGCGATCTCACGGGCGTAGACCAGCACGGACTCGCGCATGTCGGCCTCGTCGCCGGGGGCGGCCACCTCCTCGATGGCCTCCTCCATCACCTCGATCGTGGTGCGGATCAGCTCGACGGTCTGGCGCAGGGTGATGGCCCGGGTCAGCTCGCGCGGCGCGGTGCCGAAGACGTCGGTGGAGATCGCCTGCGGGGCGTCGGGGTGGCGGTACCACTCGGTGAACGCGGCAATACCGGCCTGGGCGACCAGACCGATCCAGGAGCGGTGCTCCGGCGGCATCCGCCGGTACCAGCCGAGCTGGTCGTCCATCCGCGCGATCGCGGCGGTGGCCAGCTTGCCGGAGGACTTCTCCAGCCGCTTCAGCGTCGCGGCCCGGCGCTCGGCCCGCTCGGCGGCGAGTCTGCGCTCCTGCGCGGTCAGACGCGGCGCAGCGCGGCCGGGCCGGTCGCGGCCGGCCCCGGGGGCCGGGCCCTTCCCGTCCTGGTCGGGCTGGGCGGTGGGATCGCTCTTGGAGTTCGCGGATGCGGCTGGCACAAGGACAAGACTGCCTCACCGGAGTGACTGCTCGTGCACAGCCCCCGGCGGAGCGGCACGGTGGCAGCCGTCACACCGGCTACCGTGGGCCCGTGACCGACGCCCCCGCCCGCCCCCGCGCCGACCTGCGCCGTACCGCGGAGCGCTACCTCTCCGCCCCGGCCGAGGGCATCGAGACCAGACACGCGTTCTCCTTCTCCGGCCACTACGACCCGAGGAACACGCACTTCGGCGCGCTGCTCGCGTGCAACGAGGAACGGCTCGCCCCCGGCTCCGGGTTCGACGAGCACAAGCACCGGGACACCGAGATCCTCACCTGGGTGCTGGAGGGCGCGCTGGCCCACCGGGACTCCCACGGCCACGGCGGCGTCGTCCGTCCGGGCATGGTCCAGCACCTGAGCGCGGGCTCCGGCGTCACCCACACCGAGCGCAACGTCGGCGGCGCGGAAGGGCCGGTCCGCTTCGTCCAGATGTGGCTCCAGCCGGACGTGTTCGACGCGCCCCCGGCGTACGGGCTGCGCCGGGTGGAACCGGCGGACGGCGGGGGGTTGACACTGCTCGCCTCCGGGCTGGACCGGGACGCCGGCACCGACGCGTTGCGGCTGCGCCGCAGCGACGCCGCGCTCTGGCTGGCCACCGCCGGTCCCTGGCAGCCGCTGCCCGAACTCCCGGCCGCCGCCTGGCGGTACGCGCACCTGACGGCCGGTTCGCTGGGCTACCGCACGGTGCCCGGACCGCAGGGCGGCGGGCGCTCGATGGCGCCCGGCGACAGCGTCCGGATCACCGGCGGGGCCTTCGCCGACCCGACGGCCGGCGAGACCGGCGCCGAACTGCTGCTCTGGGAGATGCACTCGCCGGTCTCGTACGGCTGACAGGCCCTGCTCGGGCGGGGAGTCCGGCTCCTTCTCAGCCGGGGAGGCCGGCCAGCACCGCGTCACTGAGCGCCGGCCAGACCTCCGCGGCCCACGGCCCGAAGTCCCGGTCGGTGAGCGCGACGCAGGCCACGCCGGCCTCAGGGTCCACCCAGAGGAAGGTGCCGGACTGGCCGAAGTGGCCGAAGGTGGCGGGGGAGTTGGCCGTCCCCGTCCAGTGCGGCGCCTTGCCGTCCCGGATCTCGAAGCCGAGGCCCCAGTCGTTCGGCCGGCGGTGGCCGAAGCCGGGCAGCACGCCGCTGGTGCCCGGGAAGGCGACCTCGCGGGTGGCCGCGCGGACGGTGGACGGGTCCAGCAGCTCGGGCGACTGCAGCTCGGCCGCGAACAGCGCGAGGTCCGCCACCGTGGAGAGGCCGCCGGCCCCGGCGGGGGACTTGTGCGCGGTGTTGATCAGCGTGGAGCGCATGCCGAGCGGCTCGAACACGGCCTCGGCGGCGTACCGGCCGAACTCGATGCCCGAGGCCTGCTGGAGGGTCTGCGCCAGCACGTCGAAGCCGGCGTTGGAGTAGAGCCTGCGGTTGCCCGGCTCGGCCATCACCCGGTGCTCGTCGAAGGCCAGGCCCGAGGTGTGCGCCAGCAGGTGGCGGACGGTGGAGCCCTCCGGCCCGGCCGGGTCGTCCAGTTCGAAGACGCCCTCCTCGACGGCGACCAGCACGGCGTACGAGGTCAGCAGCTTGGTCACCGACGCCAGGGGGAACAGGTGGTCCTGCGGGCCGTGCCCGCCCAGCACCGCGCCGTCCGCACCCCGCACCACGGCCGCCGCGGCGTGGGGCACCGGCCAGGTCTCGATCATCCGCAAGCTCTCCATGCGCCCGACTCTAACGGGACGGTGCGAGCCGGTTGGCGGGGCCACCCGGATGGCAGGCTTGCTTGGAGTGCACTCCAACTCATTAGCGTCGTACCGACCCACCACCGCGTGGGCCACCGCACACCACTGGGGGTTCCGGTCATGGCAATGCTCACGCCGATCAAGGTCGATCTGCGGACGTGTTCCGACGTGTTCAACACGCCGCTCGGCGAGCCGGACCGCACCCCCCGGCACAGCATCAGCGAAGTGGCGGCGGCCAGCGGACTGACCGCCCACACCCTGCGCTGGTACGAGCGGATCGGCCTGCTCGACCCGGTCGGCCGGTCCGCCTCCGGCCAGCGCCGCTACCGCGACGCCGACCTGCACCGGCTGGCCTTCCTGGGCCGGCTGCGGCTGACCGGCATGACGGTGGCCGACATGCTCCGCTACGTCGAACTGGCCCGCCGTGGTGAGCAGACTTTCGAGGACCGGCGCGACCTGCTGGTCGCCCACCGGGACGAGGTCCGGCAGCGGATCGCCGACCTCCACGCAACCCTCGCCGTCATCGACTACAAGATCGATCTCTACGCCGGCAAGATCGCCGACCGCGGCGAACCGGCGGACCGCCCGCAGAGGAAGCAGAGCGCATGAGTCTCCCCACCCTCCCCACCGCCCAGCTCGGCACCGACGGTCCGGCCGTGGGTGTCCAGGGCCTCGGTTGCATGGGCATGAGCGAGTTCTACGGCCCGACCGACACCTCCGAGGCACTCGCCACCCTGGACGCCGCGCTGGAGGGCGGCGTGACCCTGTTCGACACCGCGGACGCCTACGGGTTCGGCCGCAACGAGGAGCTGATCGGCCCCTTCGTCCGCGCCAACCGCGACCGGGTGGTGGTCGCCACCAAGTTCGCCTTCGAGCGGAAGCAGGACGACCCGGCCCACCGCGGCGTCCGCAACGACCCGGCGTACATCCGCGCCGCCGTGGACGCCTCGCTGCGCCGGCTCGGCGTGGACGTGATCGACCTCTACTACATGCACCGCCGCGACCCGGCCGTGCCGATCGCCGAGTCGGTGGGCACGATGGCCGAGCTGGTGGCGGCCGGCAAGGTGCGCCACCTGGGGCTCTCGGAGGTGACCGGCGCCGAGCTGCGCGAGGCGTACGCGGTGCACCCGATCGCGGCCCTGCAGTCCGAGTGGTCGGTCTTCGCCCGGGACGTCGAGCGCTCGGCGGTGCCGGCCGCCGCCGAGCTGGGCGTCGCCTTCGTGCCGTACTCGCCGCTCGGGCGCGGCTTCCTGACCGGCTCCTTCGCCGCCGCCGAGGAGCTGGCCGAGGACGACGTGCGCCGGACCCAGCCCCGGTTCCGCGGGGCCAACGCCGCGGCCAACCTCGTGCTGGTCGAGCCGATCCGGGAGATCGCGGCGGCCCGCGGGATCACCGCCGCCCAGGTGGCGCTCGCCTGGGTGCACCAGCGGGCCGAGGTCCACGGTCTGACCGTCGTGCCGATCCCCGGCACCCGCAGGCGCGGCCGGCTCGCCGAGAACACCGCGGCCGCCACGCTCCGGCTGACCGCCGAGGAGCTGGCCGAGCTGGAGCCGATCTCCGGCCAGGTGGCCGGCGACCGCTACCCGGACATGACGTTCACCTCGGTCGGCCGCGAATAGCGGCGGCCCCGGGGGCGGCCCGCCGGCCCGCCCCCGGCCGTGGCCCGGCCACGGAAGGGGTTTCCCTCCCGGAGGCAATCTCCCGGTAAAGCTGACAACGAGCGTCAGGGTTTCTGCGATCCTTCCGGCATGAAGGCCGACCGCCTGCTCTCGATCCTGCTGCTGCTCCAGACCCGCGGCCGGGTGTCCGCCACCGAACTGGCGGACCGCCTGGAGGTGTCGGTCCGCACCATCTACCGCGATGTGGAGTCGCTCTCCGCGGCCGGCGTCCCGGTCTACACCGAGCGCGGCCGGCACGGCGGGATCGCGCTGCTGCCCGGCTACCGCACCGACGTCAGCGGCCTCACCGCGGACGAGGCGCGCGCCCTCTTCGTGCTCTCCGCCCAGGGCGCGCACAGCGACCTGGGGCTCGACGGCGCACTCGGCTCGGCGCTGCGCAAGGTGATGGCCGCGCTGCCCGCCCCGCACCGCCCGGCCGCGGAGCGGATCAGCGAACGCGTCCTGGTCGACCCGGCCCGCTGGCTCCAGCCCGGCGCGCCCGCGGGCCCCGACCTCGGCGAGTTGCAGCACGCCGTCTTCGCCGACCGCCGGCTGCGGCTGCGCTACCGGCACAGCGGCACGCCGGCCCCGGTCGAGTACACCGTCGACCCGTACGGCCTCGTCTCCAAGGCCTCGGTCTGGTACCTGGTGGCCGATCTGCGCGGCGAGCCCCGGCTGTTCCGGGCCGATCGGGTGGTCACCGCCGAGGCCGCCGAGGAGCCGGTGCGCCGCCGCCCGGGGGTCGGGCTGGGCGAGGCCTGGGCGGTGCTGCGCGAGCAGGTCGAGCGGCCGCCGAAGGAGGTGCCGGTGAAGGTCCGGGTGCGGCGCGGTCGGGTGGACATCTTCGTCCGGATCCACGGCGCCCGGCTCACCTCGCCCCCGCCGCCCGACGCGGGGACCGGGGCCCCCGAGGAGTGGGTGGAGCTGGCGCTGGGGTTCCAGGCGCTGCCGTCGGTCCGCGCCCTGCTCTCCTTCGGCGCGGACGCCGAGGTGCTCTCGCCGCCGGCGGCCCGCCGGGAGCTGGCCCGGGCGGCCGCCGAGGCCGCCCGGCTCTACCGGGACTGACGGCCCGCGGGTCTCACGCGTCAGCGGCGGGGCGGACCACGTCCTGGTAGTGGCCGAGGGAGATGGCCGCGAAGTTGTGCAGGCTGTCGGTGCCCTCGGTGAAGTAGCCGTTGTGGCCGGAGGAGCGGGCGGACGAGATCTGCTCGGCGCCGAAGTCGGCCGAGGTCGGGTCGGCGCCGTGGCCGAGCCCGCCGACCTCCAGGTAGGGCACGTTGCCGATCCAGTCGCTGCCGTTGCGGGTCGCCCAGACGTGGACGCCGCTGCCCAGCTCGGAGGTGCTCTGCACGCCCATGCCGGGACTGCCGAACACCATCAGGTCGGTGACGCCGGAGGTGTCGGACGGCGAGGCGGCCGCCCGCGGGATGTCGGGGGCAGCGGTGCCGCAGACCACCGAACCGTAGGAGTGGCAGAGCAGGGACGGCGGGACGTCCGGCCGGGTGGTCTCCTTGAGCCCGGCGAGCAGCCGCTCCAGCCGGGGTGCGCCGACGTCGGCGAGCCGGGAGGTGACGGCGTCCGGGCCGAGGCCGGAGGGCGTGACGTAGCCGGTCCAGGCGATCACCGCGGTGCGGGTGCCGGGCGCCTGCCGCCGCTCCTCGGCGTACAGCGCGCGGGCCATCCCGGCGGGGGAGCGCAGTGGTTCGACGGCCTGGTCGAAGTGGCCGAGATCGGCGTCCGAGCCGGGGACGACGACGGAGATCCGGTCGGCGTCAGTGAGGTCGCCCCAGACCTCGCTGACCAGTCCGCGGCCGCGCGGGTCGAAGGCAAGGACCTGGCGCTCGGGGGCCAGCAGGTGGTCGACGTCGTTGGCCCGGGAGACGGCCAGCGCCCGCAGGTCGGAGTCGAGGTTCCGGTCGGCGGCGCGGGCCCGGGCGCGGTCGCGTTCGGCGGTGAGCGCGATCCGGTTGGCCCGGTAGCGCAGCTCGACCGGGGCGCCGTCGAAGTTGCCGACCACCAGCGGGTAGTCCTGGATCAGCCGGTCGAGCTCGGTGGGCGCCAGCGAGGCGAAGAACTCGGCGGCGGCGGCCGGTGTGGTGGTGGCCGGGTCGGGCAGGCTGCGGCCGAAGGAGTGGTCCTGGACCCAGGCGCTGCTGCCGGCCGGGGGCGTGGAGATCGCCAGCTGTTCGGTGGAGGCGGCGGCCTGGGCCGCGGCGGCGCCGGCATCGGCGAGCACAGCACACCCTGCGAAGGCACCGATCAGTACACGCTTCCACCGCCGACGGCGCATCGCGTCAACTCCCTTGGGGCCCGTGACCGTTCCACGGGCGGGGCCCGGAGGGTGGTACGCCTGCCAACTTCGACTGCTGTTCCCTGCGCAAGCCTAGGGCGCCCGGCGGAATGCCGGGGCGCCTCAAACTGTGGGATGGATCACATGAACCGGAGGTGCCCGGCCGGCGTCACGGAGGTCTCAGCGGGCGGTGTCCGCGTCGAACTCCCTGACCAGCCGCTTCGGCGCGGTCAGCCGCCAGGCCTCGGTGAGGAGGTCCCGCAGCTCCTCGGGGTCGACCCGGTCGAGCCGGACGCCGACCCAGCCGTGCCGGCCGACGTACTTGGGGTAGGAGAACACCTCGGGCTCGGCCGCGAGCAGCTCGGTCTGGTCCTCCCGGGAGGCCTTGACGCTGACGGTCTCGCCGTCCGGGGAGCCCATCGCGAAGATCTTCGTACGGACCCTCAGGGTCTCGATCTCCCAGGTGGGCTGCTGCTCGGCCTCGGGCAGGGCGAGTGCCATCGCCCGGAAATCGTCGAACGTCACCATGGCGGCAGCCTAGGGCGTGCCCGCGCGGGTACGCCCCCGCCCCCGGTGCGTGGCGCGTACCGGGGGCGGGGGTCTTCCGGGCGGGCGGCTCCGCCGGCCGGGGATCCCCGGCCGGCGGAGCGTCGGGGATCTCCGGGGGGAGGGCTCAGAGCAGCGAGTTCCAGGCGTCGCAGGAGCGGTCGCCGGCGATCTGGCGGTCGGGGTGGCCGCTGCCGTCGGAGACCGAGATCCGGCGGTAGTTCTCGCCGTGGAACACCCAGTACTCGCTCTTCCCGCCGACCCGCTGGCAGTCGGGCACCGGCAGGAAGCAGTTCACCGCGGAGACCCCGTTGAGGGAGCCCCACTGGGAGAGCTCGCGGTCGGTGCGCTCGCAGATGTCGGTGTGGGCGGCGCCGTCGGCGATCGAGATCAGCCGGTACTGCTGGCGGCCTCCGGTGGTGTGGAACACCCAGTACCAGCTCTTGCCGCCGACCCGCTGCTGGTCCGGCACCGGGAGGAAGCAGTCCACCCGGCCGACGCCGCCGAGCGACGCCCAGGCCGTCAGGTCGCGGTCCGGGCGCTCCAGCGCGCCGCTGTGGTTGCTGCCGCAGGTGATCGAGACGGCGCGGTACTGCTGCTTGCCGCCGGTGCTGTGGAACACCCAGTACCAGCTCTTGCCGCCGGGGTTCTGCAGGTCGGGCATGGGCAGCACGCAGTCGATCCGGCCGATGCCCTGGACGCACGCGTGGTCGCCGAGCCGGCCGTCACCCTTGACGGTGCGGTCGGTGTGCGCGGAGCCGTCGGCCACCGAGATCTTCCGGTACCGGTCGCCGTGGCAGGCCCAGAACTGGCTCTGCCCGCCCTTGCGCCACTGGTCCGGCACGGCGACGAAGTCGTCGGCCGGGTACGCCCTGCCGGGCTGCGGGGTGGTCTGGCCGCCCTGCTGGCTCTGCGACTGCCCGGTGAGCCGTCCTTCGGCGAGCGCCTTCAGGGTGCTGATGGACGGTGCGAACGCATACACCGAGCCCTGCGTCTGGACGAACTGCTGGAAGCTCAGCGGGGTGTGCTTGATCGCGCCGTCCGGGCCGCGGCTCTCGAAGTCGACGTTGTCGGCCTCCTGCGTCACCGGGTCCTTGCCGGGCTGCGGGTTGCGGCCGGGCGGGAAGTCCGGCTCGTCCATCCAGTCGGCCTGGATGAACTCGAACTGCCGGGCGATGTCGGCCTGGTAGCAGACGAAGAGCAGGCCGCGCGGGTCGTCCGGGCCGCCGGGGCCCTCGGAGGCCGGGTCGAACGGATGCCCGTAGGGGGCGCCGCGCCGCATGATCCGCCGGCCGTCCAGCTCCTTGGCGTCGAAGGGGGGCCGGCTGGGGTTGGGGGCCTGAAGACCGGCGCGGGGGCTGGTCTTGCGCAGGTGCGAGAAGAGCGGGGTGGCCAGGCCCTCCAGGTCGTCCCGGAAGTCGAAGTCGTTGTCGGAGGAGGCGCTCGGGTTGTTCGGGACGTCCCGGTCCTGGTGCTTGCAGACGGGCGCACCGGAGCGCCAGCGGCCGACCAGCCGGGCGGCCAGCCACTCGGCGGTGGCGGTCTCCGGGACGGCCTTGGCCTGCTTCAGCTCCTTGAGCTTGACCGAGACCTGCGACCACCAGCCGGGGACGTCCTGGGCGAGGCGGCGGACCACCTGGAAGGAGCCGTTGCGCGCCCAGTCGGGGAAGTCGGTGAAGCTGCCGGGGGCGGGCTGCTCGCCGACGACGAACTCGCCGGCCGGGATGATCCGGGTGCCGGGGTGGTTCTCGACCTCCTCCTGGTTGTCCGGGTTCGGACGGTCGAAGAAGCGGACGCCGGGCTCGCTGATGCCGTCCTTGAAGCCGAAGTGCTCCTTGCCGCGGCGGCTGCCGAGCAGGGTCTTCGCGTTCTGCTGGAAGATGATCACGATCTTGGCCTCGGCGGCGGCCTCGCGCTGGGCGGTGACGGCGGCGGCGAGGTCCGCCTCGGTGTCCGAGGCGATCGTCAGCACCGCGTGCACGGGCTGGTTCTTGCCGTTGCCGAAGAGCCAGTTCTCCGGGGAGTTGTCGCCGGTGTCGCCGAGCGCGCCGGCGCGTTTGGCCGAGCCCTCCTTGAACGCCTCCAGACCGCTGCCGGGCGGCGGGGCCTTCTCGAACGGGTCGGTGGCGGAGAGCTGGCGCATGCCCTCGTAGGTGAGGCTGACGCCCAGCCAGGTGGCCTTGAGCGTCTTGGGGTCGTCGCCGCCCGAGGACTTCCGGGCGTCGCTGAACGCCTCGTTGAAGTCGGCGACCTGGCGGGTGGTGGCGATCTGCGGGGCCAGCACGCGCAGCCAGCTGCGGGCCCGGGCCGCGTCCTCGAACTTCAGGAACAGCAGCGTGACGTTGTCCTTCTTGAAGCCGGCGACGACGTCGCCCTGGATCTCGTCGCTCGTGCGCAGTCTCAGATCCGTTGCCATGGGGTTCCTCCGGGTGGGGATGGGTGAGGGGATCAGGCCGAGGAGCTGAGCTGCACCCACTGCGCGACACTGGGCACGCCCTGGTCGTTGAGCAGGAAGAGCATGTACCAGCCGGGCGGCGCGGCCTTGGCGTCCGGCGGCGCCTGGAGCTCCAGCCGGTTGCCGGCCCGGCTGCTGAGCCGCAGTTCGATGTGGCGCTGGCTGGTGTTGACCGAGTGGGTGGAGGTGGTCGGCGCCAGCAGGACGGCCTTGGACGCGCGCGCCGGGGTCGAGGTGCTGACCAGGAACTTCTTGTCGTAGCCGACGGGTGTGGTGGGGGCCCGGTCGAGCGAGGGGCGGTTGCCCTGGTGGAGGTAGGCGGGCTCGTAGATCTCGATGGTGCCGTTCATGGTGACGGGGCCCGTCGTGCCGGGGATGCCGCTCACCGTGCCGTTGATGTCCGGGTTGTTGGCGAGCTGCTGGAGCTCGTCGCCGGTCACCATGACGCGGCCGTCCGGCAGCACCACGGCGTTGGAGTGGTAGCCGCGCGGCAGCCGCTGGACCGGGCCGAGCTTCCAGTTGCCCTGGGCGTCGCGCAGCTCGATCTGGCGGTACTTGAGGTCGGCGTTCGGGTTGTAGGGGCCGTTGCCGTAGTCGCGGATGTCGTACGCGCCGTTGACGGTCATCAGCTTGCCGTCGGGCAGCAGGATGGTGTCGTCCTGGGTGCGGCCGAACGCCCGCGACTTCTCGGCGGTCCAGCTGCCGTTGGAGAAGCGCAGGGTGCTCGGGTTGTCCCGGTCGCCGCCGAGGACCAGCGCGGAGTCCGGGCCGTTCGGGCCGCTCGGCAGCATGACGGCCGAGCCGTAGTTGCGCTTGCGGCCGTCCGGGCGGGCCGCCAGGTCGCTGCGGGACTCGGCGACCGGGTCGAACTTCCACTGCTCGTCGGCCTGGCGGCCGAAGCCGTAGATGTTGCCGTCGTTGAGCGAGAACAGGTGCGGGTAGTCCAGGGTGAACGGGGCGTCGGCCTTGAACCGGTCCACCGGGGTGTTCTTCGGGATCTCGGTCTTGAGCGAGGGCACCGGGTGACCCTTGGCGGGGAAGCGCTCGACCACCGGGGTCGGGGTGCCCCAGCCCAGCTCGGACTGGCCGGACATGATCAGCTGCCGGCCGTCGGCGCCGGTGACCACGGACGGGTACCAGCGGCCCACCGACATGTCCGGGTTCCTGGTCCAGGTCTCGGTCCACGGGTCGAAGATCAGCGAGAGCTTGGCGCCGGTGCCGCCGTTGCCGCCCAGGTTGCCGCCGAAGACGCCGAGCATGCCGTTGGGCAGGAACGAGTGGCCGGAGCAGAAGAACGGGGCGGGGCGGGGCTCGTTCAGCCCGTCCGGCATGTCGACGACCGGCGGGGTGACCTCCTTGAAGGCGTCCTTGCCGTAGCCCTTCGCCGGGTCCCACAGGTAGGCCCGGCCGGCGTTCTCCTTGCCGGTGGTCTGGGTCGGCGCGGGCTCCTTCTCCGGGTTGGTCTCGATCCGCTCGAAGGAGAACACCAGTACCTTGCCGGTCGGCAGCAGTGCGATGTGGTCGCCGAAGTCGGGCGAGGAGAAGTACTGGTTGAACGAGCCGAAGACGCTCGGGTCGAAGCCGGCGTTGGTGGTGTTCTGGGAGTCCGTCAGCGCCTTGAGCCGGTTGGTCCGGGTGGTCTGCGGGTAGTCGCCGATGCCGCGGACGGCCGCCCGCATGCGGGCGTGCTCCTCGGCGTGCTCCTGGCCGAGCGCCGCGACCTCGTCGTCCCGCATCTCGGCCAGTACCCGGGGCGAGGTGACGTGCGGGGCCAGGTCGTCGTCGGCGCCGCCGTGGCCGGGGACCAGGGCGACGGCCGGCGCGGCGATGGCCAGGACGGTACCGGTGGTCAGCGTGCAGACCAGGGCGGTGGCGACGGCGGACAGCCGTCGGCGGGCCCGCGGCCGGTGCGGCGGCCGCGGTGGGGACAGGGACATGGGGCTCCTCGTGAGGGGGAACGTCGGGAGAAGGGCCGGCGGGGCGGGGCGGACGGGCCGTGGGCGGACGCGGGCGCAGCGGCGGTTGCCGACCGTCACAGGACATCACAGTGCGTGGTGGTTCGCATGCGGATGCCCTGCTTTGGTGGGGCGCGTGTCGCATGCGAACGGGGCGTGGGCCCGAACGGCTCACGCCCCGTCAGTCCCCGTCGGGGGCCGCCTGCTCAGACCACGCCCAGCGCGTACGCGGCGAACAGTGCCGCCGCCGCGCCGGCCACCGCCTTCCAGGTGCGGGAGAACGCCGTCCACGGGCCGTCGAAGCGGCGGGTGAACCACCCGATCGCGACCAGTACGGCGCCGAACAGCGGAAGCAGCGCCAGCCGGGCGGCCACCCAGCCGAGCGAGTCGGGGGCGTCGGTCAGCCCGGGAACCGTGCCCAGGCCGGCCGCTCCGGGCACCGCGACGGCGAGCATCGCGCTCTGGTGCCAGCAGAAGATCGTCATCGCCGAGAGGTTGACCGTCACCACCGGCAGCCAGAGCAGCGGACGGCGCTTCAGCAGCCGGCCGAGCCGCTCGCGCAGCAGCACCGCGGCGCCGCACTGCAGCGCCGCCAGCGCCAGCACCAGCAGGGACGGCGGGTGCGAGTTGGTCCGCTCGGCGCCGGGCACGCCGACCATGCTCGCCGGGTAGTGGAAGGCCAGCAGCAGCACGGCGAACAGGGCGCCGCCGCCGAACAGCAGCAGCCGCGCCGCCCGGCGGCCGAGCTGCTCCCGCGCCCAGAGCACGCCCAGCTGATACCCGAACAGCCAGCCCGGCAGGATGTTCAGCAGCCCGACCCAGGACGGCACCGCCTCGGCCCACGGGCCGTACCGGAGCAGGTCGACGACGGCGACCACGGCGGCCAGGATGCCCGCCGACCCGCCGCGCAGCCGCCGGGCGGCGGCGACGCAGAGCGGGGTGAGCGCGGTCAGCCCCAGGTAGACGGCGATGTACCAGAGCGGTTGCACCACCAGTACCGAGCCGGTCCGGACGGTGTCGCCCGGGACGCCGAGCCGCTCCGTCAGCGGGATCAGCAGCGCCCACACGGCCGCCACCCCGAGCACCGGGCGCAGCAGCCGTACCGCCCGGCCGCGCAGCCAGCCGGCGTGGCCCAGCCCCTTGGCCCGCGCCCGGTCCAGCGAACGGACCGAGGAATGACCGCCCACCAGGAAGAAGACACCGAGCATCTGGAGCACCCAGCTGGCCGGGGCGAGGAAGCCGAGCGAGCTGAGCGGGCTGGCGTTGTGCAGCGCGCCGTCGGCGGAGAGGGTGAAGCCGCCGAGCATCCAGTGCCCGGTCGGCACGGCGAGCAGGGCGAGCGCGCGCAGGCCGTCCAGGGCGCGGTCGCGGGTCTCGGGGGTGCGGGCGTCGACCTGGTCGGCGGCGCGGCGCAGGGCGGTGAGCGGGTGGGCCACGGCGGTGCTCCTTACTGCTGGTCGGGTGGGGTGCCTACGGCGGGTTCAGCGACCGAGGGCGACGGCGGCGAAGGCCGCGAGCGAGGCGGTGCCGGGGGCGAAGTAGCCGGTGTGGCCGTGGGATCCGGTGGCGGGCAGCGGGCGGGCGCCGAAGCCGGGGGCGGTCGGGTCGGGGCCGTGGCCGAGGCCCAGGAGCGAGACGTTGGGCACGTTGGCGATCCAGTCGGAGCCGTTGCGCTCGACGGCCCAGAGCGGCACCCGGGGATCGAGGTCGGCCGCGGAGCCGATGCCCATCCCGGGGGAGCCGAGGACCACCACGCCCGAGGTCTGCCGCGGCCCGAGGCCGGCCAGCCCGCAGACCACCGAGCCGTAGCTGTGGCAGAACACCGTGGCGGGCGCCGCCGGGGCGGTGGAGACGGCGAGCCCGTCGAGCAGCCGGGCCAGCCGCGGCGCCCCGGCGTGGGCGAGCGTCTCGGTGGCGGCGTCCGGGCCGACGCCGACCGGGGTGGTGTAACCGGCCCAGGCGATCACGGCGGTCTGCCGGCCGGTGGCCTCGTACAGCGCGCGGGCCATCCCGGCCGGGCTGCCGTACGGATCGCCCGGCCGGTCGTAGCTGTGCAGGTCGATGTCGGAGCCGGGCACGATCACGGCCGTCCGGCGGGCTGTGGCGAGGTCGCCGTAGACCTCGGCGACCTGGCCGCGGCCGCGCGGGTCGAAGGCGAGGATCTGCCGGCCGCCGTCGAGCAGGGTGCGGTAGCGCTCGGCGCGGTCGCGGGCGGCGGCGTGGTCCTGCGGGGTGAGTGCCGGGTCGGTGGCGCGCGCCAGTTGGCGTTCGCGCTCCTCGGCCAGCGCCAGCGCGTTGGCCCGGTACCGGAGCGCGACCGGGGCGCCGTCCAGGTTGCCGACCACCAGCGGGTGACGGACGGCCAGCGCGTCCTGCGGGCCGGCCGGCAGCCGGTCGAAGAAGGCGGCCACCTCGGCCGCGGAGGCGGTCGCCGGGTCGGGCAGCCGGAGGCCGAGGGTGGTGTCCGCGACCCAGGCGGCGCTGCCGGGCGGCGGGCCGATGACCGCCTGCTGGGTGTCGGCGGCCCAGCCGCCCGCGCCCAGGACTGCGGCCAGGGCCACCGCGGCGGCGGCGACCGCCCGCCGGAAACGGCGGGGCCTGTGGTGGGTGCGCGGCTGCCGCATCTTCGCTGTCTCCCTTGTCCGTTCGGTCTCGACGGAGAGGAAGGTAGAAATGCGACGGCCCCGCGGACGTCACACCGCGGGGCCAACTCCCGGGTACTACCCGGGTATCACCTCCGCCCCGGGCCGAAGGGCGCGCCGGTACCGGGAGGGGTGGGGAGGCGAGGGAGGAGCGGGGGAGCGCCGGGCGCCGGTACCGGGTCAGCGGAGACCCCCGGGGGGGCGAGTGGACGCCGGCGTCACCGGCCCGGCGTCACTGACCCGGCGTCACCAGGCCCGACTCGTAGGCGAGGACCACCGCCTGGGCGCGGTCACGCAGGCTGAGCTTGGCGAGGATGCGGCCGATGTGGGTTTTGACGGTCTGCTCGGCGAGCACCAGCCCGGCGGCGATCTCCTGGTTGGAGAGGCCGCGGGCGATCAGCTCCAGCACCTCCGTCTCCCGCGGGGTCAGGCCGTTCAGCCGCAGCTTGGGGTCGCGGCGCTTGGCGGGCTTGGTCCGGGCGAAGTCCTCGATCAGCCGGCGCGTCACCGAGGGGGCGAGCAGCGCCTCGCCGGCCGCGACCACCCGGACGGCGGCGATCAGGTCGGCCGGGGGCGCGTCCTTGAGCAGGAAGCCGCTCGCCCCGGCGCGCAGCGCCTCGTACACGTAGTCGTCCACGTCGAAGGTGGTCAGCATCAGGACCTTGGGGCGGTGCGCGCCGGGGACGGCCGGGTCGAGCAGCCGGCGGGCCGCCTCCAGGCCGTCCATGCCGGGCATCCGGACGTCCATCAGCACCACGTCCGGGTGGGTGCGGCCGCTCACCTCCAGGGCCTGCGCGCCGTCCGCCGCGTCGCCCACGACGTCGATGTCGCTCTGGGCGTTCAGCAGGGCGGCGAAGCCCGCCCGCACCATCGCCTGGTCGTCGACGATGATCACGCGGATGGTCATGCGGGTGTCTCCCCGGGGGTGTCGAGCGGCAGGACGGCGGCCACCTTGAAGCCGCCGTCGGGCAGCGGGCCGGTGTCCAGCCTGCCATCCAGCAGCCGGACGCGTTCGCGCATTCCGACCAGTCCCTGGCCGGTGCCCTCGACCGACGCCTCCAGCGACTCGGTGCGCGCGGGCGGGGCGCCGTTCACCACGGTGACCAGCAGGCCCTCGCCGTCGACGGCCAGCGAGACCCAGGTCTGCGCGCCGGGTGCGTGCCGGACGACGTTGGCCAGCGCCTCCTGGACGATCCGGTAGACGGAGAGGTCGACGGCCGGCGGCAGGCTGCTGGCCAGCTCCGGCGGCGCGGCGAGCTCGGCCGGCACCCCGGCCCGGCCGACCGTCTCGACCAGCTGGCCCAGCTGCCCCACCCCGGGCTGCGGCGCCTTCTCGGCGGTGGACTCCTCGCTGCGCAGCACGCCCAGCAGCCGCCGCATCTCGGCCAGTGACTCGCGGGCGGTGCCGGCGATGGCGCCGAACTCCTCGGCGGCCTCCGGCGGGACGTCGGGTATCCGGTACGGCGCGCTGGCCGCCTGGACGGCGATCACCGACATGTGGTGGGCCACCACGTCGTGCAGCTCACGGGCGATCCGGGCGCGCTCCTCCAGCAGGGTGCGCCGCTCGCGCTCGGCCTCGCTGATGTGCTCCTGCTCGGCGAGCAGGCGTTGGGCCTCCGCCCGTTCCCGCAGGGCCCCGCCGAGCACCAGCACGGCGCCGGTCAGGGCCACCGCCAGCAGGCTGTTGTCGCCACCGAAGCGGCCGGCGGGGGCGAGCGCCGAGAGCACGAGGCTGACGGCGCCCGTGACCAGCCAGACGGAGAGCAGGGTGCGCCGGCGTTCGCGGAGTGCGAGCGGCAGCATCAGGAACAGGTAGCCGACCAGGCCGGTGGCGGGCCAGGGCCAGGGGGCGTGGGTGTCCCGCCCCGTGGTGAGGATCAGCAGGGAGGTCAGCAGGTCGGCGCCGCCGATCATCCACCAGGCGGGCAGTGGGCGGCTCACCGCCAGCAGCAGCGGCACGGTCTGTCCGACGGCGAGCCCCGCGGCCAGCCCGGCGTTGAGCCCGTAGTCGTTGGCGAGGACGTTGATCGCGCTGGGCAGCAGGGAGGAGAGCGCTGCCACCGCGAGGGCGTAGGGCAGGTAGCGGACCCAGCGGCGGGAGGCGTGGGCCAGCAGCGGGGCGTGGTCGGAGGAGGGGCGGGTGAGCGGGGCGAGCAGGGCGGGCAGCCGGCCGCCGCCCCGGGCCGGCCCGGCGGGCGGATCGATCATCCCGTCAGGTTAGGCGGCCCGGGGCGCTCCGGCGTCCGACCGGGGGCTGGATCCGGCCGTAGTACCCCGGTACGACACGCGGGTCTCAGTGCCGCCAGTCACCGGCCAACGCGGGCCCCAGCTGGTCGAAGTAACGACCGATCAGGGCGATCATGCCCTCCGGGCCGGACTCCTCCTGGTCGGCGGTCCAGGACAGGTGGGCCGCGCGCAGCACGCTGCCGAAGACGGCGGCGATCACCGTGGGGCGCAGGTCCTCGGCCGGGTCCAGGCCCTCGCGGGCCGCGATCACCTGGGCGACCACCCGTTCCTGCTCGGTGACCCGGCACAGGTGGGCGGCGAGCAGGGTGGGTGACTCCTCGATCATCGCGATCAGCTCCAGTGCGCTGGTGACCGAGCCGGGGCCGGTGTGCAGCGGGGAGCCGAGCTCGCGCCAGGACTCGACGATGGCGGCGCGCAGCGCCTGGATCGGGTTCTCCGCGGCGGGGCGCCGGCGCAGCCGGTCGATGAAGTAGTCCTCGGCGTCGGCCAGGACGGCGAGTGCGACCTCGTCCTTGTTGGCGAAGTAGCGGAAGAAGGTGCGCTGGGAGACGTCGACGGCGGCGGCGATCTCGTCCACGGTCGTCCGGGCGAAGCCCTGGCTCAGGAAGAGCCGGTGCGCGGCCTCGATCAGGGCGTCCCTGGTCTGCTGCTTCTTGCGCTCGCGCAGGCCGGGGCCGGTGCCGTCGGCGGTCCCGACGCGGCCGGCGGTTCTGCCGGCCGCCGGGGTGGCGGCGGCGGGCGAGGGCTGAGCGGCCATGGCGGGGGCCTTCCGGGCGGTGGGTGCGGCTGGGGTGCAGGAGCACAACTGTAGCGGTCTGACAAATGTCAGTGACGGACACTAGTCAGCGTTTGCCGAATGGCAGTCGCTGACATAATCTGCCGAACGTGGCGCCCTACGGCCGGGTAACTCGTGGGGACGGGTGGCCGGGGCGCCACACCCATGCCCGTTGTTCCGCCGCAATGCCCCCGGAGGGCCCAGATGAGCCAGTCCGTCGTCAAGAGCGCCAGGGCGGACGTGCCGCCGCAGCGCAAGCCTCCGTCCGGGGGCCGCCTCCAGGGGCACCCCTGGCTGACCCTGCTGACCGTCGCCGTCGGCGTGATGATGGTCGCCCTGGACGGCACGATCGTCGCGATCGCCAACCCCGTCATCCAGGCCGACCTCAAGGCCGCGCCCTCCGAGATCCAGTGGGTCACCAGCGGCTACCTGCTGGCCCTGGCGGTCTTCCTGATCACCGCAGGCAAGATCGGGGACCGGTTCGGCCACAAGAACACCTTCCTGGTCGGTGCCGTCGGCTTCGCCGCCACCTCGGCCGCGATCGGGTTCGCCACCAACATCCAGATGGTGATCGCCTTCCGGGTCCTCCAGGGCCTGTTCGGCGCGCTGCTCCAGCCGGCCGCGCTCGGCCTGCTGCGCGGGGCCTTCCCGGCCGAGAAGCTCAACATGGCGATCGGCATCTGGGGCGGTGTGATCGGCGCGTCCACCGCGGCCGGCCCGATCGTGGGCGGCCTGCTGGTCGAGCACGTCAACTGGGAGTCGGTGTTCTTCATCAACATCCCGGTCGGCCTGATCGCGCTGGCCCTCGGCATCTGGATCCTCAAGGACGTCCGGGCGGAGAACGCCGCCAAGTCCTTCGACATCCCCGGCATCGTGCTGCTCTCGGTGGCGATGTTCGCGCTGGTCTTCGGCATCATCAAGGCGCCCGAGTGGGGCTGGGGCGACACCCGGACCGTGCTCTTCCTCGGCGGCGCGGTGGTCCTGATGGCGCTCTTCGCGTTCTGGCAGAGCAGGGCCCGCGAGCCGCTCATCCCGCTCAGCCTGTTCCGCTCGCTGCCGCTCTCGGCCGGCACCCTGCTGATGGTGCTGATGGCCTTCTCGTTCTTCGGCGCGATCTTCTTCGTGACCTTCTACCTGCAGAACGTGCACGGGATGTCGCCGGTCTCGGCCGGCGTCCACCTGCTGCCGATGACCGGCATGATGATCGTCGGCTCGCCGCTGGCGGGCCTGGCCATCGGCAGGCTCGGCCCGCGGATCCCGATCGTGGCCGGCATGCTGATCACCACCGCCGCGATGTTCGGCATGTCCACCCTGGACGCGGGCTCCGGCACCGGCGTGATGTCGCTCTGGTTCGTCCTGATGGGCCTCGGCATCAGCCCGGTCATGGTCGGCGCCACCGAGGTGATCGTCGGCAACGCCCCGCTGGAGCTCTCCGGCGTCGCCGGCGGCCTCCAGCAGGCCGCGATGCAGGTCGGCGGCAGCCTGGGCACCGCCGTCCTGGGCGCGCTGATGGCCGCCAAGGTCACCGACGTGCTACCCGGCAACTGGGCCGGGGCCGGACTGCCGCCGGTCGAGAGTGCCCAGGCCGAGGGCCTCACCCAGGCCGCCCAGCTCGGCATCGCCCCGCCGGCCCCGCCCGGCACCCCGCAGCAGGCCGTCGACGCGATGGCCGGCGCCGTCCACGACTCCTTCGTCAGCGGGATGTCGCTCGCCTTCGCGGTCGCCTCCGTGGTGGCCTTCGCGGCGGCCCTGCTCGGCCTCCTCACCCGCCGCGGCGCCACCGACGCCGGCCCGGCCGTGCACATCTGACCCCACCCCGCGGTACGCGGGCGGCCCCGGACTCCACCGAGTCCGGGGCCGCCCGCGTACCGGGACGCTCCGACGGGCCCGGGAACGGCGAAGGGCCGGACCTCCGGGTGGAGGTCCGGCCCCTCAGGGTCCGACTGCCGGTCAGGCGTCGCCGCCGGCGGCGCCCGGGTCGGCGGCCGCCACGTCGAGCAGCTGGTAGCGGTCGATCGCGTCCTTCAGGGCGCTGCGGTCGACCTTGCCCTGCTTGGCGAGCTCGGTGAGCACGCCGAGGACGACCGACTGGGCGTCGATGTGGAAGAAGCGACGGGCCGCGCCACGGGTGTCGGCGAAGCCGAAGCCGTCGGCACCCAGCGACTGGTACCGGCCCGGCACCCAGCGCGAGATCTGGTCCGGCACCGCGCGCATCCAGTCGGAGACGGCGACGAACGGGCCCTCGGCGCCCTGGAGCTTCTGCGTCACGTACGGGACGCGCTGCGGCTCCTCCGGGTGCAGGAGGTTGAACTCCTCGGCCTCCACCGCGTCGCGGCGCAGCTCGTTCCAGGAGGTCGCGGACCAGACGTCGGCCTTGACGTTCCATTCCTCGGCGAGGATGCGCTGGGCCTCCAGGGCCCACGGCACCGCCACGCCGGAGGCGAGGATCTGGGCCGGGATCTGGCCGGCGGTCGCCGGGGCGTACCGGTGCAGACCCTTGAGGATGCCCTCGACGTCGACGTTCTCCGGCTCGGCCGGCATCTTGATCGGCTCGTTGTAGACGGTCATGTAGTAGAACACGTCCTCGCCGTGCGGGAACTCCGCGGACGAGCCGTACATCCGCCGCAGGCCGTCCTGGACGATGTGCGCGATCTCGAAGCCGTACGCGGGGTCGTACGCGACGACGCCCGGGTTGGTCGAGGCCAGCAGCTGCGAGTGGCCGTCGGCGTGCTGCAGGCCCTCACCGGTCAGGGTGGTGCGGCCGGCGGTGGCGCCGATCACGAAACCGCGGGCCAGCTGGTCGGCCATCTGCCAGAACTGGTCGCCGGTGCGCTGGAACCCGAACATCGAGTAGAAGACGTAGACCGGGATCAGCGGCTCGCCGTGGGTCGCGTAGGACGAGCCCGCGGCGATGAGCGAGGCGGTGCAGCCGGCCTCGGAGATGCCGTCGTGCAGCATCTGCCCGGTCGGCGACTCCTTGTACGCGAGCAGCAGCTCGCGGTCGACCGACTCGTAGGTCTGGCCGAGCGGGTTGTAGATCTTCGCCGACGGGAACAGCGAGTCCATACCGAAGGTGCGGTACTCGTCCGGGGCGATCGGCACGAAGCGGTTGCCGATGCCCTTGTCGCGCATCAGGTCCTTGAGCACCCGGACGAACGCCATGGTGGTGGCGATGGTCTGGTTGCCGGAACCCTTCTTGACCGCCTTGTACGCGTCGTCGCCCGGGAGCTCCAGCTTGCGCGGCCGCACCTTGCGGGTCGGCACGTAGCCGCCCAGCTCCTTGCGGCGGTCGTGCATGTACTGGATCTCCTCCGAGTCACGGCCCGGGTGGTAGTAGGGCGGGTAGCCCTCCTCCAGCTGCTTGTCCGTGATCGGGATGTGCAGGCGGTCGCGGAAGCGCTTGAGGTCCTCGACCGTCAGCTTCTTCATCTGGTGGGTCGCATTGCGGCCCTCGAAGTTGGGGCCGAGCGTCCAGCCCTTGACCGTCTGCGCGAGGATGACCGTCGGCTGGCCCGTGTGCTCGCGGGCGGCCTTGAACGCCGCGTACACCTTGGCGTGGTCGTGACCGCCGCGGCCCAGGTGCTGGATCTGCTGGTCGGTCATGTTCTCGACCATCTTGCGCAGCCGCAGGTCGCCGCCGAAGAAGTTCTCGCGGATGTACGCGCCGGTCTCGGTGGCGTAGGTCTGGAACTGGCCGTCCACCGTGGTGTTCAGCTTGTTCACCAGGACGCCGTCGCGGTCCTGCGCGAGCAGCGGGTCCCAGCTGCGGTCCCAGACGAGCTTGATCACGTTCCAGCCGGCGCCGCGGAACTGCGACTCCAGCTCCTGGATGATCTTGCCGTTGCCGCGGACCGGGCCGTCCAGACGCTGCAGGTTGCAGTTGACCACGAAGGTCAGGTTGTCCAGGCCCTCGCGCGCGGCGAGCGACAGCTGGCCCAGCGACTCCGGCTCGTCCATCTCGCCGTCGCCGAGGAAGGCGTAGACGTGCGAGTCGGAGGTGTCCTTGATGCCCCGGTGCTCCAGGTAGCGGTTCATCCGGGCCTGGTAGATCGCGCCGAGCGGGCCGAGGCCCATCGAGACGGTCGGGAACTCCCAGAAGTCCGGCATCAGCCGCGGGTGCGGGTAGCTGGAGAGGCCGTACGGGGCCTTCGACTTCTCCTGGCGGAAGGCGTCGAGCTGCTGCTCGGTCAGTCGGTCCAGGAGGAACGCGCGGGCGTAGATGCCGGGGGAGGCGTGACCCTGGAAGAAGATCTGGTCGCCGGACTCGCCCTCGGCGTCCTTGCCGCGGAAGAAGTAGTTGAAGCCGACGTCGTAGAGCGACGCGGAGGAGGCGAAGGTGGCGATGTGGCCGCCCACGCCGATGCCCGGGCGCTGGGCGCGCGAAACCATGACGGCCGCGTTCCAACGGGTGGCGTTGAGGACCTTGCGCTCGATCTCCTCGTTACCGGGGAAGAAGGGCTCGTCCTTGGTGGCGATGGTGTTGACGTAGTCCGTGCTGCGCATCTCGGGCACGGCGACACGCTTCTCGCGGGCGCGCTCGATCAAGCGGAGCATCAGGTAGCGGGCACGCTCGCGCCCCCGCTCGTCGATGGCCGCGTCAAGCGACTCCAGCCATTCCGCGGTCTCCTCGGGATCGAAGTCCGGGACCTGACTCGGAAGGCCGCCAATGATGATCGGGTTGCGATCGGATCCGGAAGCCACGCTGTTCCTTCACTGTCGGTCGAAACTTAGGTGTGTCGCGCCGCCTCCATCGTGCTACCGCGCTCGGAGATCCGTCATCTCTACCGATCGGTAACCGTTCCGCCTGGTGGGCGGTACGGTCTGGCGGAGTGCGGAACAGGCGCTGTTGCCTGCGCCGCGCACCACCGGGTGTTACGAAAAGAGGTGGTCCGACCTGGTTGCCCGACCGTCCGATGGCGGGCGGTCGGGGTGAGGGCCAACAGGAGACTCTACGCCCGCGCACGCGCGGACCCGAATGCCGTTCGCATCTCGGGCACGCGTACGGCCTGTGGACCGGGACCACCCGAAGCATCCTTGTCTCACGCAGAGAAGGGCAAATCGGTGTGATTCGCGACACCTCGACCGGCGTGTCCCCCTGCGACACGTCAACCTTTGGAGGGGATCGGGGGTCGGGTACTTGCGCGAACCGCCGCGCCCGTGTGGACTACGGCCACAGCCTCGGCATGGATGCCGGGCCGAATACTGGAGGTTATTCCCGTGAGCGCGACCGCGGACCCCGCGGACAAGTCCAACCCGGCGCACCGTCTCGGTTTCGAGAAGGACCAGATCATCCAGGAGCTGGGGTACGACGACGACACTGACCAGGAACTCCGCGAAGGCATCGAGGAGCTCACCGGGACGGATCTCGTCGACGAGGACTACGACGACGTCGCCGACGCCGTCCTGCTGTGGCACCGCGACGACGACGGGGATCTGACCGACGCCCTCGTCGACGCCCTGGAGTACCTGGCCGAGGGCGGCCTGATCTGGCTGCTGACGCCCAAGACCGGCCGCGACGGTCACATCGAGGCCTCGGACATCGCCGATGCGGCGCGGACGGCCGGCCTCTCCCAGACCAGCTCGATCGCGATCGCCAAGGACTGGGCCGCCACCCGTCTGGCGACCAAGGCCACCAAGGCGGGCAAGCGCTGAGCGCCCCGCGGAGCTGAGCCGCGAACCAGGACCGGGCCCCGCTGGAGGAAGCTCCAGCGGGGCCCGGTCGTTTCACCGTCCCGGCTGGAGACCCTGCCGGTGAGTGCGTTCGCCCAGGGCGAAAGTGACCGCCCCGGACGAGGGTGCCCTCACCCGTTCGGCCGAATCGGTGCAAACGGATGCGAGGATGTCGCTCGCCGCGCCCGCCGCGCGGCCCCGTCGCGTCAGAAAGGTCCCACCATGGCCATCGAGGTCGGCACCGAGGCTCCGGACTTCGAGCTGAAGAACCAGCACGGCGAGCTGGTCAGGCTCTCCGACTTCCGGGGCGAGAAGAACGTCGTCCTGGTCTTCTACCCGTTCTCCTTCACCGGCGTCTGCACCGGCGAGGTCTGCGCGATCCAGAAGGAGCTGCCGCGGCTGCAGAACGACGACGTCCAGGTGCTCGGCGTCTCCAACGACTCGCCGTTCACCCAGCGCGTCTTCGCCGAGCAGGAGGGCCTGGACTACCCGCTGCTCTCCGACTTCTGGCCGCACGGCGAGGTCTCCCGCGCCTACGGCGTCTTCAACGAGGAGAAGGGCTGCGCGGTCCGCGGCACCTTCGTGATCGACAAGGCCGGCGTGGTCCGCTGGAGCGTCGTCAACGACCTCCCGGACGCCCGTGACGAGCAGGAGTACCTGAAGGTCCTCGGCTCGCTCTGAGTCCGCCTTCCGCCCCCGCGGGCCCGGTCCGGCCGAGAATTCGAACAGCCACGCCGGGCCCGTTCCCTGCCCAGGACGGGAACCCGGCACTACGATCGGTCCGTTGGCTGGTCAGAGGCCCGGGGGCAACCGCCGCCGACGCCTTGGACCGCACCACGGGGGCACCACGGCGTGCCTCCCGATTCTTGGAGGACAAGTGGGTGTCAGCCTGAGCAAGGGCGGCAATGTCTCGCTCACCAAGGAGGCCCCCGGCCTGACCGCCGTGGTCGTCGGCCTCGGCTGGGACGTCCGTACCACCACCGGCACGGACTTCGACCTGGACGCCAGCGCCCTGCTCTGCAACGACCAGGGCAAGGTCGGCACGGACGGCAACTTCGTCTTCTTCAACAACCTGAAGAGCCCCGACGGCTCGGTCGAGCACACCGGCGACAACCTGACCGGTGAGGGCGAGGGCGACGACGAGCAGATCAAGGTCAACCTGGCCGGCGTTCCGGCGGACGTGTCCAAGATCGTCTTCCCGGTGTCCATCTATGACGCCGAGAACCGGACGCAGAACTTCGGCCAGGTCCGCAACGCGTTCATCCGCGTGGTGAACCAGGCCGACAACAAGGAGCTGGCCCGGTACGACCTCTCCGAGGACGCCTCGACCGAGACCGCGATGGTCTTCGGCGAGCTCTACCGCAACGGTGCCGAGTGGAAGTTCCGCGCCATCGGCCAGGGTTACGCCTCCGGCCTGCGCGGCATCGCCCAGGACTTCGGCGTCAACGTCTGAGCCCGGGGCGGGCCCCGGAGGCCTGACGCAGCACCACCGGCCGGGGGGGGGGGGGGGGGGGGGGGGGGGGGGGGGGGTGGCGGTGGGTGGTCTTTTTTTATTTCCAGGCGAGGGAAGGGTGCGA
>NZ_JBVINN010000003.1:37969-82735 GCF_055579305.1 Kitasatospora sp. NPDC032757
CCCCACCCCCCCCCCCCCCCACCCCCCCCCCTCCCCTCCCCCTCCCCCCCCCCCCCCCCCCCCCCCCCCCCCCCCTCGCCCCCCCCCCCCCCCCCCCCCCCCCCCCCCCGCCCCGGCTTCGCGTTGCCCCGGCGCACTGGAAGGATAGGAGTTCAGGAAGTTCAGCCGGCCGGAAGAGGCCGGGCGGGGCCACGGGGGAATAGACCTAGATGCGCCCCGGGAGGCAAAGGGAGGAAGGACAGCCATGAGTGTCACGCTCGCCAAGGGTGGAAACGTCTCGCTCACCAAGGCCGCGCCGAATCTGACGCAGGTGCAGATCGGCCTCGGCTGGGATGCCCGCTCGACCACCGGGGCGCCGTTCGACCTCGACGCCAGCGCGCTGCTCTGCTCGGGAGGACGGGTGCTCGGCGACGAGTACTTCGTCTTCTACAACAACCTGAAGAGCCCCGAGGGCTCGGTCGAGCACCAGGGCGACAACCTCACCGGTGACGGCGAGGGCGACGACGAGGTCGTCCTGGTCAACCTGGACCTCGTCCCGCCGCAGGTCGACAAGGTGGCGTTCCCGGTGTCGATCTACGACGCCGAGTCGCGGACGCAGAACTTCGGCCAGGTGCGCAACGCCTACATCCGCGTGGTCAACTCCGTGGACGGACAGGAGATCGCGCGCTACGACCTCTCCGAGGACGCGTCCAGCGAGACCGCGATGATCTTCGGTGAGCTGTACCGCTACGCGGGGGAGTGGAAGTTCCGGGCAGTGGGCCAGGGGTACGCCTCGGGCCTGCGCGGTATTGCCCTCGATTTCGGCGTAAACGTACAGTAAAGGCGCGAAACTCGCCTGCTGCGCTTCGGCCGCAGGCGGCGCCATGAACTCGAAAGGTAACCAAGTCCCGTGTTCCTCCGCACATTCGGCTGGTCATTCGCGATCACCGTCATCGGGCTGATCGCAGCCGGCCTGCTCTGGGGAGCCGAGGGATTCGGCATTGTGCTGATCCTCTCCATCCTGGAGATCTCCCTGTCGTTCGACAACGCGGTGGTCAACGCCACGGTGTTGAAGCGGATGAACCCGTACTGGCAGAAGATCTTCCTCACCGTCGGTGTGCTGATCGCCGTCTTCGGTATGCGGCTGATCTTCCCGCTGCTGGTGGTCGGCCTCACCGCGCACCTCAACCCGGCGACGGTCATCGACCTCGCGCTCCACTCGGACGCGACGTACGAGGGCATGACGTACGCCCAGTACCTGGAGGCCGCCAACCCGGCCATCGCGGCCTTCGGTGGCGTCTTCCTGCTGATGATCTTCCTCGACTTCATCTTCGAGGAGAAGGACTACAACTGGCTGGCCTGGATCGAGCGTCCGCTGGAGAAGGTCGGCAAGCTGGAGGCCTTCTCGACGGTCGTCGCGCTGGTCACGCTGCTGCTGGCGTCCAACTTCTTCGCCGGTGAGCACGCCGAGACGGTGCTGCTCGCGGGTGTGCTCGGCCTGGTCACCTACCTCGTCGTGAACGGGCTCTCCTCGGTCTTCGAGGCGGGCCTGGAGGAAGAGGCCGAGGAGGAGGAGAGGGCCGAGAAGAGCGGCAAGTCCATCGTCCAGGTGGGCGGAAAGGCCGCGTTCTTCCTCTTCATGTACCTGGAGGTTCTGGACGCGTCGTTCTCCTTCGACGGCGTCGTCGGCGCGTTCGCGATTTCCAGCGACATCTTCCAGATCACCCTGGGCCTCGGCATCGGCGCGATGTACATCCGCTCGCTGACCGTCTTCCTGGTCCGCAAGGGCACCCTGGACGACTACGTCTACCTGGAGCACGGCGCGCACTACGCGATCGGCGCGCTCGCGGTGATCCTGATGGTCGGGATCAAGTACCACATTCCGGAGATCGTCACCGGCCTGATCGGCGTCGCCTTCATCGGTCTCGCCCTCGGTTCGTCGATCCTGCGCAACCGGCGCGAGTCCGCCGACGGCGACGGAGGCGAGGAACGGGAGCTGGTGAGCAGCGGCAAGTAACACCCCGGCCCAGTCCGGCCCGCAGCGCCCGGGTGGCGCTCGGACGGAAGCGGAACGGCCGCCCCCTTCGAGATGAAGAGGGCGGCCGTTCCGCGTGTTCGGGGCTCTTCCCCGCAGTGCTGGAGGCCTAGCCCAGCTGCTGCTCGATGGCGCGCAGCTTGCGCTCCAGCGAGTCCAGCTTGGGCATCGACAGCGTGTCGTCGTCGGCCGTCAGGTCGATGGCCGAGCTGCGGTACGACGAGGAGGAACTGCTGCTGCCGCTGCCCGTGCTGCGGTACGACGACTCGTCGGAGGAACCGTACGAGGAGGACGACCCGTAGGTGGAGGACGAGCCGTAGGAAGAGGACGAGCCGAGCGAGGAGGCCGAGCCGTACGCGGACGAGCCGAACGAGGAGGACGATCCGGTCGAGGAGGAGCCGACGGCGGCGCGCGGGCGGCGGCCGGCGTCCAGGGCGCTCATCGGGGCGTGCTCCAACGCGGACGAGGTGTTCTCGGAGGCGGCAGCGTCAGCGGCTAGGGCAGGCTCCGTAGCGCTCGGGCCGTCTCCGGCAGCGGTGAGCGCGGGCACCTGGCGGCCGCCGCGGGCCCGGGCGAGCATGCCGCCCTGGCGCGAGATGGCCTTGAGCTCGGCGCGCTCCCGGCGGTCGGCGCTGCGGGCACGCACCTTGGCGTCCAGCTTCGCCTGGCGCTCCTCGCGCACCTCCTCGACCGCCTCGTCCAGGCTGCGGACGTTCTCCAGCAGCATCAGCGACCAGGCGGCATAGGTCTCGCGGGGGGCGCGCAGCCAGCGGACGATGCGGATCTGCGGCAGCGGACGCGGGACGAGGCCCTGCTCGCGCAGTGCGGCCTTGCGGGTCTGCTTCAGCGCCCGGTCGAACAGGATCGCGGCCGAGATCGACATGCCGGAGAAGAACTGCGGGGCGCCGTCGTGCGACACGCCACGCGGGGCGTGCACCCAGTTGAACCACGCCGAGGCGATCGCGAACACCCAGACCAGCAGACGCGAACCGAGCGCCGCGTCACCGTGGCTGGCCTCGCGCACGGCGAGCACCGAGCAGAACATCGCCGCGCCGTCCAGGCCGAACGGGACGAGGTACTCCCAGCCGTTGGACAGGCCCAGGTTCTCCTTGCCGAAGCCCACCAGGCCGTGGAACGACAGCGCGGCCGCGACGCCGGCGCAGCAGAACAGCAGGACGTAGGAGGAGATCCCGTAGATCATCTCCTTGCGCCGGCGGCGCTCCTCGCTGCGCTCCCAGGAGTCGCCCGACTCCTCGGTCCTGCCGGTGTTCTTGAAGCGCAGCGTCGCCACCAGGATGGCGGTGAACAGCAGGGCTGCGCCGCCGATGACGGTCCAGACCAGCTGTATGGAGGTCAGGTTCATTGCGGGTCGGGCCTCGGGTTTCCGCAGGGGACAGGTCACAGTGGACACAGGCGGTCAGGTTCCGTCCCCGGGACCGGGCCTGACGGTGCGTCTTTGCTGTCGGCGCGTTCGCCTCACCCGGGCAAGGGGCGGGCGGGACACCTGTGCGGCTAGACGATATCGCGTCCGAAGGGGCGGCATGTTACGGGAGTCGGGGTTCCCCCCGCCAACCGACCCGCCGGTGCCGGCTGTCCGGGCGTGCCGGTTGTTCGTGGTGGCGGCCCTCCCGTGGCGGCGGCCGGTGTTCGGGGTATGGGGCTGGGTAGGGAGTCCGCCGGGTGGGAAGTCCGGCTTTCCGGCCGGCGGGCTGATGCCCGATCATGGAGCGGTGGACCGCCAGATCGACTGGCGGGACCAGGGGGAGGACTGGGATGGCCTCGATTTGGGAGTACCTGCGCGGGGAGCGGAACACCCTCGACCCGGGCGGGCAGCACAAGATCACGCTCACCAAGTCGACTCCGCAGCACGCGATCACCGGGGCCGCGGCCACCACCGGGTACCTCTACGTCAACCTGCACTGGACCACCCGGATAGGAGCTCCGCGGCCGTCCGGCCGGGACACCCTCAAGCGTTGGCTCAGCCCGCGCATCCTCAGCCCGATGGAGCCGGACTCCCAGCAGTCCGCGCAGCTCAACGTCGACCTCGACCTCGCCTGTCTGTACGAACTCTCCGACGGCAGCCGGGGCGTGGTGCAGCCGCTCGGCGGCTACTTCGGCGACCTCCAGCGCGCGCCCTACGTCAAACTCAGCGGGGACGACCAGTACGGGGCGCCGTCCGGCGAGACGATGTACGTCAACCTGGAGAAGAAGGACCAGTTCAAGCGGCTGCTCATCTTCGTCTACATCTACGACGGCACGCCCGCGTTCGAGCAGGCCAACGCGGTGGTGACGATCGTGCCGCAGACCGGCCCGCGGATCGAGATCAAGCTGGAGGAACGGGCGGCTGCGGCGCGCTCCTGCGCGGTGGTGCTGATCGAGAACACCGGGGACAACACGCTGACCGTCCGGCGCGAGGTGCGGTACGTCAACGGGTTCCAGGCGGACATCGACCGGCTGTACGGCTTCGGGATGCAGTGGCAGCGCGGGTACAAGAACGCTTCGGGGCCGGAGTAGTCGGAGCGGCGGGAGCAGTCGGGGGCGGTTGGGAGCGAGCGGGGGCGCTTGGGAGCAGTCCGGGGGCGGGCGGGGACGGCCGCGGGCGGTCGCGGGAGCGTGAGCGCCGGGAGGGTGGTACGTCGGGCGGCCCCGTGGGCGGCGGGCACGCCGTGGCGGGGGGCACGCCGTGGCGGGGGCACGCCGGGGTGGTCGGGCACGCCGGGGCGGCCCGCGGTGCCAGGGTGGCCGGGCCGGTCGGGGCGGTGGCCCCGGGCGGCCCGGCACGGTGCGGGCAGGATCAGCGCGGCTGGAACTGCGGGCCCTGTGGCGGCAGCGCGAACTCCTCGGCGGTGGCCGGAGGCTGGGCCTGCGGCTGCTGGGCCTGGGGTTGCTGGGGCTGCGGGCCGGTGTTCGGCGGGGGGTAGCCGTAGCCGCCGGCCTGCTGGGGCTGCTGCTGCGGGTAGCCGTAACCGGGGGGCGGTTGGTTCGGTGCCTGCTGGTTCGGTGCCTGGTGGGGCTGCGGGTAGGGCTGCTGCTGCGGGTAGCCGTACGCGGGGCGCGGCGCCTGGGGCGGGTAGCCGTAGCCGCCCTGCTGGTGCGGCGCGGGCTGCTGCGGGCCCGGCTGGGGGTAGCCGTACGCCGGCTGCGGGACCGGGGGGGCCTGCGGGACGGGCGGGGCGGTCGGCGGCATGGTGGGCGGGGCCGTCGGCGGCGGGGGAGTGTTGGCGGGAACGGACGGGGCCGTCCTCGGCGGCAGGGGCACGGCCGGGGCCAGGGTGAACGTGCCGGGCTCGGCCCGCGCGGCCGGGCGAGGGTCCGGTACGGCGGTGCGCGGGTCCACCGCGGGGGCGGCCGCGGCGACCGCGTCCGAGATCCCGGAGCTGCCGGCGTCGTCCTCGACGGTGATGCCGAAGTCGGTCGCCAGGCCGATCAGTCCGGAGGCGTACCCCTGGCCGACCGCCCGGAACTTCCAGGACCCGGCCCGCCGGTAGAGCTCGCCCGCGACCAGCGCGGTGACCTCGTCGGCCTCCGGCATCGCGAACTCGGCGAGTGCGGGTGCGCCGTCGCCGCCGGCGGCGTCGAAGAGCAGGACCCGCAGCCCGGTCACCGAGCGGAACGAACCGCCCTCGGAGGAGCCGGCCAGCACCACCCGGTCCACCTCGGGCGGCAGCTTGCCGAGCTCGGCCTCGATCGTGTCGGCGATCTCGGTGCCGCCGGCGGTCTGCTGCTTGGGCAGGTGGCGCACCAGCCCCGAGGGGTGGCGCGGCTGGTTGTAGAAGACGAAGTCGGCATCCGAACGGACCCTGCCGTCGGCGCCGAGCAGCAGTGCGGAAGCGTCCACGTCCGGCGCACCGGGCGTGGCGCTCCAGCGCAGCACGGCGCGGACCGCCGCCACCGGCAGTGCGATGTTGGCGCCCTTGGCCATCACGTGCGTCATAGCCGACCATCCTGCCTGTTCGCCACCCCTTCGGACAACGTGACCGAAGGTGGCGAAACGGTGGGACTTTGCCAACGCTTGCGCTTTGTGAAGCGGAGGGTAACCTTCCGAGAATTCGATGTTTCCGAGCTGCATTCGGCCGGAAGTCGTCCGTACGATAGGCGGCCAGAGGGCCCCGGGGGGTTCGGCAGGGGGTAATCAGACGCGCGGCGCCGGGAACCACGGCGCCCGGCGGGCCGGTTAACCACGGTGAGGCCCCGCACTCCGGGACGGGGTCCGACCGCCCCGCTCCGACCCCGGCACCCCGCATCCCCGCCCGATCCGCCGCCCGCCCCGCGCCTGACCGCCCCGGGCTCGCCCGAGCACCGCAGCGCGTACCCGTCCGAGCAGCCTGCCGCACACCCCCGAGCCCTTCGCACCCGCCCCAACCGGCGGCCGCAACCCCTGAGGAGAGCACCTTGCGCCATTTCGGCCACCTCGCCGACGACGTACGCGGCCGGCTCTTCCTCGAACAGCCCCGGGCCTTCACCCCGGAGAGCGACGCGGCCGTGCTCGCCACCGCGCTCGGCGCGACCCTGTACAGCCCGGCCACCAGGCCCACCCTGGGTGCGGACATCCGCAAGCAGGCGGCCCGGGGCGTGGTCTCGATGGTGCTCTGCCTGGAGGACTCGATCGCCGACCACGAGGTGACCGCCGCCGAGGCCAACCTGGTCGCGCAGCTCGGCGCGCTGTCCGGCGAGGCGTCGGGGACCCCTGAGAGCGCTCAGATCTCCACCGATTACACACGGGATCTGCCCCTTCTCTTCATCAGGGTGCGCGCGGCCTCCCAGATCACCGACCTCGCCGACCGGCTCGGCCCGGCGGTCGGACTGCTCACCGGTTTCGTGCTGCCGAAGTTCACCGACGAGAACGGCGGCGCGTACCTGGAGGCGCTCGCCGCCGCCGAGGCCGCCACCGGCCGGCGGCTGTTCGCCATGCCCGTCCTGGAGTCCCCCGAGCTCGCCCACCTGGAGACCCGGCGCGAGCAGCTCTTCGGCATCGCCCGGCTGCTCGACAAGTACCGCGAGCGCGTCCTCGCCGTCCGCCTCGGCGTCACCGACCTCTGCTCCGCGTACGGCCTGCGCCGCTCGCCCGACCTGACCGCGTACGACGTCGCCCTGGTCGCGGCGGTGATCGGGGACGTGGTCAACGTGCTCGGCCGGGCCGATGGCACCGGCTTCACCGTGACCGGGCCGGTGTGGGAGTACTTCCCCGTCCAGGAGCGGATGTTCAAACCGCAGCTGCGCCGCACCCCGTTCGCCGAGGCGGAGCCCTCCGGGGAGGCGGTCCGGCAGCGGATCATCGAGCACGACCTCGACGGCCTGATCCGCGAGCTCGAACTGGACCGGGCCAACGGCCTGCTCGGCAAGACCTGCATCCACCCCAGCCACGTCCCCGCCGTGCACGCCCTCGCGGTGGTCACCCACGAGGAGTACTCCGATGCCCGGGACATCCTCGACCAGGAGCGCGGCGGTGGCGGCGTCCTGCGCTCGGCGTACACCAACAAGATGAACGAGGCCAAGCCGCACCGGGCCTGGGCGGAGCGGGTGCTGCTGCGCGCCGAGGTGTTCGGGGTGGCCCGGGAGGACGTCAGCTTCGCGGAGCTGCTCTCGGCCTGCCTCTGCGGCTGAGGCCGGGGCCGGCGAACCGGACGGCTCGGCATCGACGCGGACGGCTCGGCACCGACCCGCACGACTTGGCACTGACCCGCAGTAACCCGGACGGCTCAGCACCGCCCAGCAGTAACCCGGACGGCTTGGCGCTGTCCCGCAGTAACCCGCACGACTCCGCACCATCGAAGGCAGGACCAGTAGTGACAGCACAGCAAGAGTGGACCGGCCGCTGGGTGGCCGACCGGGCCGGCGTCGGCCTGACCGGCTCCGACCGGCTCCCCGAGCTGGTCGGCCTGGCCCTGCGCGAGAACCGCAAGCGCGCCCACCTGCTGGTCTCCACCGTGCTCGGCAAGCACGTACCGCAGCGCCCGTCCGTCGTCCACGGAGCCGGCCTCGACCTCGGCCGCCGGGTGCGCGAGCTGCTCGGCGCGGACGCGGCCGCGCGCGCCGTCGTCCTCGGTTACGCCGAGACCGCGACCGGGCTCGGCCACAGCGTCGCCGACGGCCTGGACGCCCCCTACCTGCACTCCACCCGCCGTCCGGTCGACGGGGTGACCCCGGTCGGCGGCTTCGAGGAGGAGCACTCGCACGCCACCTCCCACCTGCTGCTGCCCGCCGACCCCGCGCTGCTCGCCGGCGACGGCCCGCTGGTGCTGGTCGACGACGAGTTCTCCACCGGCAACACCGTGCTCAACACCATCCGCGAGCTGCACGGCCGCAACCCGCGCGGCCACTACGTCGTGGTGGCCCTGGTCGACCTGCGCGACGAGGCCGACCGCCGCCGGCTGGCCGACACCGCCGCCGAACTCGGCACCCGGCTCGACCTGGTGTCCGCCGCCAGCGGCGGCGTCGAGCTGCCCGCCGACATCCTGGACCGTGCCGAGCGCCTGATCGCCGAGGCCGGCCCGGCACCGGCGCTGCCGCCCGCCGCGCACGCCCCGCTGGTCCGGGCCGCCCTGGACTGGCCCGAGGGTCTCCCGGACGGCGGCCGGCACGGCTTCACCTCCGAGCACCGCGGGCAGCTCGACGCCGCACTGCCGCAGCTGGCCTCCCAGCTCGCCGCGGCGCTGGAGCCGGTCGGGGACGGCGGACGGGTGCTCGTGCTCGGCTTCGAGGAGCTGATGTACGCGCCGCTGCGCCTGGCCGGCGCCCTCGCGGAGGTCCTGCCCGGCGGCGACGAGAGGGTCCGCTACTCCACCACCACCCGCTCGCCCGTCCTCGCGGTCGACGACCCCGGGTACGCCATCCGCACCCGGCTCGCCTTCCCCGCCCACGACGACCCGAGCGACTCCGCCTCGCGCGAGCGCTACGCGTACAACGTCGCCCCCGGCACCGACCCGGCCCGCCGCTTCGACGCCGTCGTCCTGGTGGTCGACGACGTCGCCGACACCCCGGCCCTGCACGAGGGCGAGCGGGCCCTGCTGACGCAGCTGCGCCAGGTCACCGACCGGGTCGTGCTCGCCGTCCTGCCCTCGCACCGGCCCTCGCACCGGCCCTCGGGGCGGTCCTCCACCCGTCTGCCGGGCCGCCTGCCCCGGCCGCTGTACGGCCCGGAGTTCTCCTCCTACCGCCCCGACGAGGTGGCCTGGCTGCTGAAGGACCTCTCCGACGTCCCGCTGGAGGCCCCCACCGAAGAGCGCGAGGAGGCCGTCCAGAACGGCGGCGCCCACTACGCCGAGTCGCTGCCGGTCGAGTACCAGCCCAGCCCCGCCTACCAGGAGCTGTTCCACCAGGCCCTGAGGGTCTCCGCCCGCCGGATCGCGCTCGCCGTCGGCACCGTCGCCGAGACGCTGGTGCGCGAACGCGGCCGCGGCCTGGTGCTCGCCTCGCTGGCCCGCGCCGGCACGCCGGTCGGCGTCCTGATCCGCCGCTGGCTCGCCTTCGCCCACGGTCTGGACACCCCGCACTACGCCGTCTCGATCGTCCGCGGCCGCGGCATCGACCCCGTCGCCCTGCGCTACCTGGACGCCCACCACCACGCCCCCGACGTGGTGTTCGTCGACGGCTGGACCGGCAAGGGCGCGATCACCCGCGAACTCGCCGGCGCCCTGGCCGGATCCGCGTTCAACCCCGAGCTGGCCGTCCTCGCCGACCCCGGCCGCTGCGTGCGGACCTACGGCACCCGCGACGACTTCCTGATCCCGTCCGCCTGCCTCAACTCCACCGTGTCCGGCCTGATTTCGCGCACCGTGCTGCGCGCCGACCTGATCGGCCCGGACGACTTCCACGGCGCCAAGCACTACACGGACCTGGCCGGCGGAGACGTTTCCGGGGCCTTCCTGGACACCGTCGCCGACCACTTCGCCGAAGTCCGGGAGGAGGCCGCCGGCGCCGCGGCCAGGCTCGCCGCCGAGGACCGCACGCCCGACTGGGCCGGCTGGGCCGCCGTCGAGCGGATCAGCGCCGACTACGGCATCGACGACGTCAACCTGGTCAAGCCCGGCGTCGGCGAGACCACCCGGGTCATGCTGCGCCGTGTCCCCTGGAGGGTGCTGGCCCGCCGCGGCACCGGCGCCGACCTCGACCACGTCCGCCTGCTCGCCGCCCAACGCGGCGTCCCCGTCGAGGAGGTGGACGACCTGCCGTACTCCTGCGTCGGCCTGATCCACCCCCGCTACAGTCGGGGAGCGACCGGCGCCTCCGGCACGGCCGTCCTGGTGAAGGAGTCCTGAGCCCGATGAGTCCCAGTGGTTTCCTGGTCGCGAGCGACCTCGACCGCACCCTGATCTACTCCAACCGCGCCCTCGCCCTGGACGTGCCCGACCGGCTCGCCCCGCGGCTGCTCTCGGTCGAGGTGCACGACGGCAAGGCGCTCTCGTTCATGACCGAGCAGGCCGCCGCGCTGCTGGTGGAGCTGGCCCGCGAGGCGCTCCTCGTCCCCGCCACCACGCGGACCAGGACCCAGTACGAGCGGGTCAACCTGCCCGGCCCGACGCCCGGTTGGATCCCGGCCTACGCGATCTGCAGCAACGGCGGCCGGCTGCTCGTGGACGGCGTGCCGGACGAGGACTGGCAGACCGAGGTGGCCGGCCGCCTGGCCGCCGCCTCGGTGCCGCTGGCCGAGGTGGTCGAGCACCTGGCGCTCTGCGCCGACCCTGAGTGGACCCACAAGCGGCGGGTCGCCGACGACCTCTTCGCCTATCTGGTCGTGGAGCGCGCCGAGCTGCCGGCCGGCTGGCTGGACGAACTCACCGGCTGGTGCGGCGAGCGCGGCTGGGCCGTCTCGCTGCAGGGCCGCAAGGTGTACGCGGTGCCGGCGCCGCTCAGCAAGAGCGCCGCGCTGGCCGAGGTCGAGCGGCGGGTCGGCGGGGCCACCGTGCTGGCGGCCGGCGACTCGCTGCTCGACGCCGACCTGCTGCTCGCCGCAGACGCGGCCTGGCGCCCCGGGCACGGCGAACTCGCGGACAGCGGCTGGACGGCCCCCGGCGTCACCGCCCTCGACCAGGTGGGCGTGGCGGCGGGGGAGGAGATCGTCCGTCAGTTCCTGGCCCGGGTCCGGGGCGCGGTGGACGTGGTCGGTTCGGTGGGCCCGGCGGGCCCGGTCGTCGCGGGCTGACGGTTGTGCCCGGTACCGGTGCCCCTGGTGTGGCTGCTGGCGCCGCCGGTACCGGTGCCCCTGGTACCGGTGCCCCTGGTGTCGGTGCCCCCGGTGCAGGTGTCAGCCGCAGCAGCCGCCGCCGCAGCAGCCGCCCCCGCCTCCGGACGGGGCCTGCTGCGCGGCGCCTCCGGAGGCCCCGCCGGTGACGGCGACGGCCGACAGCAGCTTCACGGTGTCCTCGTGTCCCTGCGGGCAGACCGCCGGGTCGTTGGCCTGCGCCATCGTGCGGCGGAGTTCGAAGGTGGCGCCGCAGGAGCGGCAGCGGAAGTCGTAGCGTGGCATACCCCGCAGGGTAGCCCGGTTCAGGCGGTGCGGCGCTTCTCCCGTACGTAGAGCTGCTTGCGCACCCGGGCCACCACCGAGCCGTCCGCCGCCAGGACCTCGGTGTCGAACCAGACCAGGGCCTTCTTGCCGTCCTGGGTGAGTTCGCGGATCTCGGCCAGCCGGTCATCGGTGAGCACGAACTCGGCGACGATGTCGCCGCGCCCGGGCGACACGAAGCTGATCTCGGCGGCGGCGTCCCAGACCACGTAGTCGCGCCCGAGGTTGTGCATGACCAGCAGCATCCAGAACGGGTCGGTCATCGCGAAGATCGACCCGCCGAAGTGCGTGCCCACGTAGTTGCGGTTCAGCCGCCCGAGCCGGAGCCGGACCGTCGTCCGCCGGAAGTCGTCGGAGAGGGCCAGCACCTTGATTCCGGCAAAGAGGAAAGGCGGCCAGAGGTTGATCCCGCGCCGGAACGTACGGGCAGAGACGTTGCGCTTTCGAGCCATGGCGCGACTCTAGCCCACAAAGTTACTCGCGGGTAACCGTCTGTTGTGCGCGGCGCTTGTCGCTGTCCCGGCCCTACTCTCCCGGCCCGCTGCCGCCCTGCCCCCTGCCTTCCTGGCCCTACCGTCCTCGTGCTTCCGACCGGCCGGCGGTCGTCCCCCGCGCGCTACCGGTGACCGCCGATGTCGCCGCGGATCAACTCGACCACCTTCGCCGCCGTCTCCCGCACCCCGGCCAGCTCGGTCAGGAAGTGCCAGTAGTCGGGGTGCCGGCCGGCCGCCTCCAGCTCCGCCACCGCGCGGTCGAGTCGCCCGACCGCCGCGTCCAGCGGAGCCGCGTGCCGAGGGTCCGGCGCCTGCCGACCCGCCATCGCCAGCCGCTGGGCGTCACGCAGGGCGAACCGGGTGCGCTCGATCTCCCGGTTCGGGTCGTGCTGCACCTCGTTCAGCTGCCGCAGCCGCTCGTTCACGGCGACCACCGAACCGTCCGCGGTGTCCAGCAGGGCGCGCACCGTACCGATCGCGCCCGTCGCGTCCGCCCAGCGCTGCTCGTCACGCGCCCGCGCCGCCTCCATGAGCTTCTGCTCCGCCGCGTGCCCGGCCGCCGCCACCTGGTCCGGCACCCGCTGGAGGTCCTGCCAGCACGAGGTGGAGAACCTCCGGCGCAACTCGCTCAGCGCCGGTTCCACCGTGGCGGCCTTGGTCTCCAGCGCCTGGATCCTGGTCCGCAGGCTGGCCACCCGCCGGTCGATCTCCCGCGCCCGCTCCGGCAGGTGCGAGGCATCCGCCGCGACCGCCTCGGCCCGCTCCTTCACCTGCTCCGCGCGCTGCAACGTCGCCGCCACCCCGTGCCGGGCCGCGCCCTCGTTCAGCCGGCCCAGCTCCGGCGCCAGCTCGGCCAGCCGGGCCGCCAGATCGTCCGCCTTCAGGCCCGCCCCGCGCACGGCCTCCAGCGCGTTGGTCGCCGCGAGCAGCGCCCGCTTCGCCTGCTCCACCGCGGGCGTGACCCGCATCAGCTGCGACTCGGCGTGCTGCAACACCGGCTGCAGCCGCTGCAGGAACCCGTTCAGCTCCGCCAGCGCCTGCCCGAGCTGCCCCTGCACGTCCTCCAACTGGCGCCGGGCCCGGGCCGCCGCCCCGGACTCCAGCTCCTCCGCGTCCAGGTCGTGCGCGTCCAGCGCCGCCAGGTAGTTCACGGTCACCTGGTCGACCCGGCCGGAGATCGCCTCGAAGTCCGCCGCCGCCTGCCGAGCCGTCGCACCGTCCTCCGCCGCGCGCACCGTCTCCACGGCCAGCCGCACCTCGCGCTGGGTCGAGTCCAGCTCGTAGAACGCCTGCTGCGCCGCGTCCCGGGCCGTCTTGGCGTCCGCCCGCACGCCCTCGCCGCCGCGCCGCCCCCACCAGCCGCCGCCGCGCCCGGCACCGGCACTTCCGAACGCCGCCGCCCCGGCCGCCCCCAGCGCACCCGCCACCACGAGCGGCAACACCAGCGCCTCGGCCGCCGCGCTCCCCGGCCGCCGCCCCCGCCTGTCCCCGCCGGCCACCCTCACTGCGCGCTCCCTGCTCCGACCGCTGATCCACCGCCCATTCTTCCCGATCGCCCCACCCGACCGGCACCCCACCCGTCCCACTCCCCGACCACGTGCACCACACCACCTCCCGGACCAGGTACCCTAGGCAGTCGTCGTTGCCCGAACCGGGCCACGGCCGGGGGCGCGTAGCTCAGTGGTAGAGCGCTGCTCTTACAAAGCAGATGTCGGCGGTTCGAAACCGTCCGCGCCCACCCCTCGAACAGGCAAGACTGAGGCTGCGGCCCAGGCCGGGACTACTGTCCCGGCCTGGGCCGCAGTCGTGTACGTATTGAACCTGTAGCCGCTCTGAGGCTGCCTGCCGTCTGGCTGGTGAGAGCCGCCTCCTGAATTCCTCCCAAATGATCATGCCGTTTCCGCTGGTCACGGTACGGATGACAGAGAAGCGCCCCCGGCTGACTGTCATGGCCGGGCGCATCAGGCGGGGGAGGAGAAGGGTGAGCCCGCGGAGAGCCGCAGCGGGGCGTCGAATGGTTCGCGGTGGCACGTGGCTGCCGAAGGAGCGGCACCACTCCTCGACCATGACCAGGGCCGCGCCCTCGAACTCCGGGATGTCCACCCGGACCACCCCGGTCTTGCAGTCCAGCCAGGCAACCGAGTCACCACGGGCGCCGGCCTTGTTCACGTAGAGCCGTTCCCTGCCCGGCACCCGCCATGGCTTGAGCACCAGGTCAGTCATGTTGCCCCCTCCCGCGTGTCCTCCCTGACACGGGATCAGCATGCCCACGCACCGATCGGCAGGAACGCGGCGATCCCAGGAGCAGGGCGGTTCGGCCAGTAGGCCGGAGAGCAGGACAGGGATGAGGGGGAGGAGGGGTGCGTGAAACTCTTCTCCACGGGTTCAAGGGCGTGCGTTGCGCGCCAGGGCGAGGTATTTGCCGCCCGCCTCGCCCCTGCCTTCGCCCCGGGGCGGGCGGCGGCCGGCCCCGCCAGGCGTCGGACCGAAATGGAGGGGTACAGGCCACTGCCGGCCGTGGCTGGTGACGGGCTCCCCCGCGGCTTTACCCACCTCCCTGGCTCGGGGACCGCACCGAGCAAGGCCGGGGGGGCCACTCGGCCAAATTGCGGTCAGGCCCGGAAGCACTGACGGAGTCGCAGAAGCTTACGGCCCCCGAGCATGCTCGGACCCAGGCCGGACAGGACACCGGCCAAAGCCGCTCCACCACCCGCGTTGGCCGGCTCACGCACTGCCGCTTGGCACACTCGACTCCTATGATCACGCGGTGAGCTACGACATCTATTTCCTCGACCGGGGCCGGCATCAAGACTGGATCGAAGCCCTCGAAGCGCTTGGAAACGCCGGCAGCGAGCTGCCGGTCGGCTTGATCGAAGCCTGGAGGCGGATTGTGCCGCAGGCCCGGACGATCCTTGGCGATGTCGAGCTGTTCGAGGACGAGAAGTGCCTTCAGCTCACCCAGAGCCCGTCTGGCCTGGAACTGTCGATCTACGGCGAGAGCGTCGCGATCACTGTTCCCTACTGGCACTCGGGCGACCGGGCCGCGGACATCATGGCCTCGGTGCGCAGGCTGAGCGCCGTGATTGAGAAGGAGACAGGGCTCGAAGGGTTCGACCCTCAGGTGGGCGAGCCGCTCGCAGAGCTCTCTCCGCCCGGCGCGATCAACCGCATGTCAGAGATCAGCGACGGCCTGCACGAGCTCTAGCCAGCCTGATGCCGTGCCCTTTCCGTGCCCCGGTAAGCGGTGACGCACGGTGAACCACGGTCGATGACAAGCTTCGACGATCACGCTCGATGGCCGCAATCGGCGGTATGAGTGCAGGTCACTGGTGGCGCTGACCGCGTCGGGCTGGACGAGCGTTCGGCTGGGCGGTGCCGGGGTGGCCCGGGCGGTGCCGGGGTGGTCCGGGCGGTGCTGCGCAACGTGGCGGGCGGCGTGCTCGCGATGGCCCGTGACGTACAGCGGCGTCGTGCTGCTCGACCGCTTCACTGGGTGAACCCGGCCGTCCTGCGGGGTGAATCGGGTGGACGGCCGGGCAGGCCGGGGGCGGATTGTTCCGGGAGGCGGGTGGCCGACACCTGTGTTTGTGTGGGGCTCGAACTGCTTGGGAGAGGTGATCCACCGTGACGATTCCCCCGTTCGGGTCGAACGATCCGTTCTCCGATCTGCTCAGCCGGTTCTTCGGCATGAGCCCGCTGGCCTCCCCGCCCGCGGTGCAACGGGTGCCGATCGGGCGGTTGCTGAGTGAGTCCTCGCAGGAGCTGCTGGCGCTCGCCGCACGGCGCGCCGCCGAGGACGGGAGCAGCGACCTCGACACCGCGCATCTGGTCTGGGCTGCCACCCGGGTGGAACCCTCGCGCCGGATGCTGGAGCGCGCCGGCATCGATCCGGACCGGCTCGCCGACGACCTGAGCCGGGAGCTGCCCACCGGGAACGCGGAGGTCGAGGCGGACGGGCGGCCGGCGCTCACCCCCTCCGCCAAGCGCGCGCTGCTCGCCGCGCATGCCCGGTCGCAGGCCGCGGGCGCCTCCTACATCGGGCCGGAGCACATCCTCGGCGCGCTGTTGGAGGAGGAGCGCTCGGGCGCGGGCACGGCCCTGCACAACGCGGCGCCCTCGCAGGAGGCGCTGCGCACGGTGATGGACGGGCGCGGGGTGGGGGGCGAACGCAGCAGCACCGGCGCGCGTCCGAGCCAGACGCCGACCCTGGACGAGTACGGCCGGGACCTCACCGAGGAGGCGCGGTCCGGCAGGCTGGACCCGGTGGTGGGGCGGGCCGAGGAGATCGAGCAGACCGTCGAGATCCTCTCCCGGCGGACCAAGAACAACCCGGTGCTGATCGGTGAGCCGGGCGTCGGCAAGACCGCGATCGTCGAGGGGCTGGCGCAGCGGATCGTCTCCGGGGACGTGCCGCAGAGCCTCAAGGACAAGCGTGTGGTCACCCTCGACCTCGCCGCGCTGGTGGCCGGTTCCAAGTACCGGGGCGAGTTCGAGGAGCGGCTGAAGAGCGTGATCGACGAGGTCACGGCGGCCGAGAAGAGTGTGATCCTCTTCCTTGACGAGCTGCACACCGTGGTGGGCGCGGGCGGTGGCGGCGAGGGCTCGATGGACGCGGGCAACATCCTCAAGCCGGCCCTGGCCCGTGGCGAACTGAGCGTGGTCGGCGCCACCACGCTGGACGAGTACCGCAGGCACATCGAGAAGGACGCCGCGCTGGAGCGGCGGTTCCAGCCGGTGCTGGTGCCCGAGCCGACCGTCGGGGAGACGATCGAGATCCTCCAGGGGCTGCGCGACGCCTACGAGGCGCACCACCAGGTGCGGTTCACCGACGGGGCGTTGGACGCCGCCGCGACCCTCTCCGACCGGTACGTCAGCGACCGCTTCCTGCCGGACAAGGCGATCGACCTGCTCGACCAGGCCGGTGCGCGGGTGCGACTGCGCAGCCTGAGCGGCTCCACCGAGGCGATGCCGGTCCAGGACCGGATCACCAAGCTGCGCCGGGAGCTGGAGGAGGCGGTCGCGGACGAGGAGTTCGTGCGGGCGGCCAACCTCAAGACCGAGCTGCGGCAGACCGAGGACGAGCTGGCCGCGATCGCCGAGGGCCGCGAGGAGGTCGTCGAGGTCACCGCGGACGACATCGCGCAGGTGCTCTCGCGGCGGACGGGCATTCCCGTCGCCGAGCTTAACGCGACCGAGCGCGAGCGCCTGCTCAAGCTGGAGGAGCACCTCCACCAGAAGGTGATCGGGCAGGACCAGGCGGTGACGGCGGTCGCCCAGGCGGTCCGGCGCGGCCGGGCCGGGATGGGCGACCCGGACCGGCCGACCGGCTCCTTCCTCTTCCTCGGCCCGACCGGCGTCGGCAAGACCGAGCTGGCCAAGGCGCTGGCGGCGCTGCTGTTCGGCGACCCGGACCGGATGATCCGCTTCGACATGAGCGAGTTCCAGGAGAAGCACACCGTCTCCCGTCTCGTCGGCTCCCCGCCCGGATACGTCGGCTACGACGAGGCCGGCCAGCTCACCGAGGCGGTCCGCCGCAAGCCGTACAGCGTGCTGCTGTTCGACGAGGTGGAGAAGGCGCACCCGGACGTCTTCAACCTGCTGCTCCAGGTGCTGGACGACGGGCGGCTGACGGACTCCCAGGGGCGTACGGTCGACTTCCGCAACACCGTGGTCATCATGACCAGCAACATCGGCTCGCAGCGGATCCTCGACCATTCGGGTGACGTCGATGAGATCAAGGACGACCTGATGAGGGACCTGCGGACGCAGTTCCGTCCGGAGTTCCTCAACCGGATCGACGAGGTGATCGTCTTCCACGCGCTCACCCGCAAGGACCTCCTCCAGGTGGTCGACCTGATGCTGGACCGCAGCCGGCGCCGGCTGAAGGCGCAGGACGTGCAGCTGGAGGTCGCAGAGGAGGCCAAGGAGTGGCTGGTGAACCGGGGCTACCAGCCGGAGTTCGGGGCGCGGCCGCTGCGCCGGACCATCCAGTCGGAGCTGGACAACCGGATCTCCAACCTCCTGCTGGACGGCAGTGTGCAGGAGGGGGACACGTTGATCGCGGGGGTGAGTGACGGGGAGCTGGTGGTGACGACGGCCCGGCCGGAGGCCTCGGCCGCCTCTGAGGAGGCCGAGGAGCCGGCTGCGGCGGAGGGTCAGAGGTGAGCTCGCGTTCGCGCGTACTCCCGAGGGAGTACGCGCGAACGCAACTCTCGGGTGACGCGGCGGGGTGTGCGCGGGGTCTAGCCTTCCGGGCATGACGCCGCGTACACCTCAGCCGCCGTCGGCGCGTTCCGGGCCGCCGCCGGGGGAGCATCCCGCGCCGGGCGGGTTCGGCACGCCCCCGGGCGGGCATGCCGAGCCGTGGCGCCCGCCGTGGGTGCGGGCCGCCAAGGCGGGCTGGCCGGTGGCGGCGGCGGTCGTGGTCGCGGCGCTCCAGGTGGTGGGGTCCACCGCGGCCGGCCGGCACCAGAGCGGGCGGGTCCCGCTGGACGCATTCGGGTACGTGCTGCTGGTGCTCGGGCCCGTGCTGCTGGTGCTGCGCCGCCGGTGGCCGGTGGCGGTGGTCGCGGGGACCTCACTGGTCACCGCGGTGTACCTGACCGCCGGGTATCCGTACGGTCCGGTGTTCCTGAGCTGGGTGATCGCCTGTTGTGCGGCGGTCGGCTCCGGGCACCGCCGGGCCGCCTGGGCCGGGCTCGGCGGGGTCTACCTCGTCCATGCGCTGGTCACCTTCGCGGTGCCGGCCGACTGGCAGCGCGCGGCTCCGTCGACGATCACCTGGTGGCAGGAGCTGGGGCTGATCGCCTGGCTGCTGCTGGTGGTGTCGGTCGCCGAGATCGTGCGGTTCCGGCGGGAGCAGATGGCTGCCCACCGGGAGTACGAGCAGCAGCTGGCTCAGCGCCGGGCCAACGAGGAACGGCTGCGGATGGCGAGGGAGTTGCACGACATCCTGGCGCACAGCCTCTCGCTGATCAACATCCAGGCCGGGGTGGCGCTCGCGCTGATCGACAGCCGGCCGGAGCAGGCGCGGACGGCGCTGACCACGATCAAGGCGACCAGCAAGGAAGCGCTCGGCGAGGTCCGCCAGGTGCTCGGGACGCTGCGCGCGCCCGGGGTGGCGGCGCCGCGCGGCCCGGCGCCCGGGCTGGACCGGCTCGACGAGCTCACCGAGCAGGCGGAGCGGGTCGGGCTGGAGGTCGAGGTGCACGAGACGGGCCGCCGGCGCGCGCTGTCCGCGGGCGTCGACCTGACGGCCTTCCGGATCGTCCAGGAGGCGCTGACCAATGTGATCAGGCACTCGATCGCCCGGCAGGCGGCGGTCGTGCTGGACTGGAGGGATCCCGACGCCCTGGTCGTCAAGGTCGACGACCCGGGCCCGGCCTCGCCCGGCGACGCGGGCGGGACGGGCAGTGGGCTGGCCGGGATGCGGGAGCGGGTCGCCGCGTTCGGCGGCAGCATCACGGCGGGGCCGGTGGCGCCGTCGGCGGGGGGCGGGTTCCGGGTCCGGGCGGTGCTGCCGACGCGGCAGGGGCCCATGGTCGAGCCGACGGGCCCGGCAGGCGAGGGGCCGCGGCCCACCGGCGAGCGGCCGGCGTCCAGGGGTGAGGGGCCACGGCCCACCGGCGAGAGGGAGGGCTCGTGATCCGGGTACTGCTGGCGGACGACCAGGTGCTGGTCCGGGCCGGGTTCCGGGCGCTGCTCGACATGCAGGACGACCTCACCGTGGTCGGCGAGGCGGACGACGGCGAGGCCGCGCTCCGCCTGGCCCGCGAGCTCCTGCCGGATGTCGTCCTGATGGACATCCGGATGCCCCGGATGGACGGGCTGGAGGCCACCCGCCGGATCGCCGCCGACCCGGCGCTGGCCGAGGTGCGGGTGGTCGTGCTGACCACCTTCGAGCTGGACGAGTACGTCTTCGAGGCACTCCGCTCGGGGGCGGCCGGGTTCCTGGTCAAGGACACCGAGCCGGCCGAACTGCTCCGGGCCGTCCGGGTCGCGGTCGCCGGCGACGCGCTGCTCTCGCCGGGGGTGACGCGTCGTCTGATCGGCGAGTTCGCCGCCCGCTCCAAGGCACCGGAGGCGGCGGTGGCGGGCCTGACGGACGTCTCCGTGCTCACCGAGCGCGAGCGGGAGGTGCTGGCGCTGGTCGGCATGGGGCTCTCCAACGAGGACATCGCGCGCCGGCTGGTGGTCAGCCCGCTGACCGCGAAGACGCACGTCAGCCGGGCCATGGTGAAGCTCGGCGCGCGGGACCGGGCGCAACTCGTGGTGCTGGCCTACGAGTCGGGGCTGGTCCGGCCGGGGTGGCTGGGCTGAGGTACGGGCGGCCCGGGCGCGGGTGGTTCAGGCGCGCCGCGGGGTACCCGAGGGGGGCTCCGTACTCCCCGTGCCCCTGCGGCGCGGCCGTCCGTACTCCCGCGGGAGTATCCCGACTGCCGCTCCCCGGAGGACGCGGGAGTAGCTCCGTCGGCGGGACGCTCAAGTCACTTCGGGAACCGTCCCGAGGTCCTTGAAGCCCACCGCCGGGGAGATGAACCATCATGTACACGCTGCTGGCCGACCACGACGGGCACTGGCCGGGCCCCTGGATCCTGCTGATCCCGCTGGCCTGGGCCGCCGTGGTGTTCCTCGTGATCGTCCTCCTGCGCCGGACGGTCTGGCGCCGGGGCTGCGGAGCCGGTCCGGACCACCCGCTGGCCGTGCTGGGCCGCCGCTACGCCGAGGGCGACATCGACGCCGAGGAGTACCGCGCCAAGCGGGCCGTGCTGACAGAGTCGCGCCGCGGGCAGGGCGGCGGGCAGGGCGGCGCGCAGTACCGAGGGGGTGCCGGGAAGTGACCACCCTCGACGTCGTACGCGGCACCGCCGCGCGGGTCGCCGACGCCGTCAAGATCTACGGCGTCGGCGGTACCGAGGTCCGGGCGCTCGACCACGTCACGGTCGAGTTCCCGGCCGGGCGGTTCACCGCGATCATGGGCCCCTCCGGCTCGGGCAAGTCCACCCTGATGCACTGCGCGGCGGGGCTGGACACCCTCACCGCCGGCAGCGCCTACATCGGTGACACCGAGCTGGGCGCGCTGGGCGACCGGCGCCTCACCCTGCTGCGCCGGGAGCGGATCGGCTTCGTCTTCCAGGCGTTCAACCTGGTGCCCACGCTCACCGTCCGGGAGAACATCACCCTCCCGCTGGACCTGGCCGGCGCCGCGCCGGACCAGGCCTGGCTGGACGCGCTGATCGACGTAGTCGGCCTCGGCGACCGGCTGCACCACCGCCCGAGCGAGCTCTCCGGCGGCCAGCAGCAGCGCGTCGCGGTGGCCCGGGCGCTCGCCGGGCGGCCGCAGGTGGTCTTCGCCGACGAGCCGACCGGGAACCTCGACTCCCGCACCGGCGGTGAGGTGCTCGGGCTGCTGCGCCGCGCGGTGGACGAGATGGGGCAGGCGGTCGTCATGGTCACCCACGACCCGATGGCCGCCGGGCACGCCGACGAGGCGCTGTTCCTCGCCGACGGCCGTCTGGTCGACCGGATGGAGCGGCCCACCGCGGGCGGGGTGCTGGACCGGATGAAGGCCTTCGAACGGGGGCGGTCATGACGTCCACGACGGCCGCCGTCCGGCTCAGCCGGCGCTCGCTGGGCGCACACAAACGGCGCCTGGTCGGCACCTTCCTGTCGATCCTGCTCGGGGTCAGCTTCCTGACCGGGACGATGGTGCTCGGCGACACCCTGCGGGCCAACTTCGACACGCTGTTCGCCGACGCCAACGCCGGTACCGACGTGGTGGTCCGCAGTGCCGACGTCCTCGATTCCCCGGGGACGCCCGGCGGCGTCAGGGCACCCGTCGACACGGGGCTGGTCGACCGACTGCGCGCCGTCCCCGGGGTGGCCGCCGCCGAGGCCTCCGTCCAGGGAGCGGGCCAGCTGGTCGGCAGCGACGGCAAGCCGATCGGCGGGCAGGGACCGCCGACCCTGGCGGGCAACTGGCTCGGTGACAGCCGGCTCAACCCGTACAAACTGGCGGAGGGCCGGGCGCCCTCCGCGCCCGGCGAGGCCGTGATCAACCGGGGTGCGGCGAAGACCGGCGGGCTGCACCTCGGCTCCACCACCGTGCTGCGCACCCCCGACCCGGTGACGGTCACCATCGTCGGCATCGCGACCTTCGGGGAGAGCGCCGACGGGATGGGTCCGAGCACCTTCACCGCCCTGACCTTCGGGGACGCCGAGCGCTACCTCACGCCGAAGGGCGCCGGCCAGGCCGGATCGATCCAGCTCCGGGCCACGGGCGGGCTCTCGCAGCGCGAGCTGGTGGCCCGGATCGCCCCGCAGCTGCCGGGTGGGGTGGAGGCGGTCACCGGGGCGGCGGCCACCCAGGAGAGCACCGCGATGGTGTCCGGGCGGTTCCTGACCATGTTCACCACGCTGCTGCTGGTCTTCGCCGGGATCGCGCTGCTGGTCGCGACCTTCACCATCCACAACACCTTCGCCATCGTGGTCGCCCAGCGGACGAGGGAGAACGCCCTGCTGCGGGCGCTCGGCGCGGTGCGTGGCCAGGTGCTCGGGGCGACGCTGGCGGAGGCGCTGGCCGTCGGTGCGCTGGCCTCGCTCGGCGGGCTGATCGGCGGGATCGGGGTGGCGGCGGGGCTCAAGGCGCTGTTCTCGGTGCTCGGCTTCTCACTGCCGACCGGCGGCATGGTGATCAGCACGGCCGCGGTCGTCCTGCCGCTGCTGGTCGGCACGGTGGTGGCGGTCGGCTCGGCGCTGCTGCCGGCCGTCCGGGCCGGGCGCACCGCGCCGTTGGCGGCCCTGCGCGAGACCGGGGTGGACCGGGCGGCCGAGGGGCGGTCCGGCAGGGTCCGGGTGGGACTCGGTGCGCTGCTGGTCGCGGCCGGTGTCCCGGCCGCGGCCGTCGGGGCGACCGACGGGCCGTCGGTGACGCTGACCGCCGTCGGGGCGCTGGCGGTCCTGGCCGGCGTGGTGGTGCTCGGCCCGGTCGCCGCCGCCTTCGCGGTCCGGACGCTGGGCGCCCCGCTGCCCCGGCTGCGCGGGGTCTCGGGCACCCTGGCCCGGCGCAACGCGGCCCGTAATCCGCGCCGGACGGCGGCCACGGCGAGTGCCCTGATGATCGGCGTCGCGGTGGTCACCCTGTTCACGGTGTTCGGCGCCTCCATCAAGGCCACCCTGGATACCACGGTGAGCGCGTCGTTCGCCGGCGATCTCGCCGTCACCGCGCCCTCGTTCGGTGCGGGCGGCAGCGGGGTCAGCCCGAAGCTGGCCGACACCGTCGCCCAACTGCCCGAGGTCCGGCAGACGGTGGGCCTCGGCCGTGGCGTCGCGCGGATCGACGGCCATGGGCGGACGCTGGACGTCACCGACCCGGCGCGGCTGGCCGGCATCGTCGACCTCGGGAGGGTCGACGGCACCCTCGACACCCTGGGCACGGACGGACTGGCGGTCTCGCGCAGCGAGGCCGAGCAGCACGGCTGGCGGCTGGGCCAGAGCGTCACCGTCGGTTTCACGGACGGCGCGAGCGGCCCGTTCACCATCCGTGCCCTGTACGAGGGCGGCGGTCTGGCCGGCGACTACCTGATAACCCGCCAGGCCTGGGCTCCGCACCGTGGCCAGGACGCGGACACGATGGTGGCCGTCGGCCTGAAGAGCGGGGTGACGCTCGGCGCGGGCAAGGCCGCCGTCGAGAAGGCCGCGGCCCCGTTCGGGAACCCGAAGGTGCAGGACCGGGACGAGTACGCGGAGAGCGCCGCCGGAGGGGTCGACATGATGCTCTCGGTGGTCTACGCGCTGCTGGCGCTGGCGGTGCTGATCGCGCTGCTCGGCATCGCCAACACGCTGACGCTGGCCGTGCACGAGCGGACCAGGGAGCTGGGCCTGCTGCGAGCGGTCGGCCAGACCAGGGCGCAGCTGCGGGGCATGGTGCGTTGGGAGTCGGTGCTGGTGGCCGCCTTCGGCACGGTGGGTGGGCTCGGCCTCGGGGTCTTTCTCGGCTGGGCGCTGGTGCGGGCCTCGGACAGCGCGGGGACGGGCTCGTTCGCGGTACCGCCGGCGCAGCTCGCGGTGGTGCTGGCAGCCGGACTGCTGGCCGGTGCGGTGGCCGGCCTCCGTCCGGCGGGGCGGGCGGCGCGGCTGGACGTGCTCCGGGCGATCGCGACGGAGTGAGACGACGTGAAGCGGAGTAACCGCAGCGGACATGGAGGAGTGGGGCGAGCGGATGGCCTGAAGCGGACGCCCTGAGGCGGGCGGGACAGGCGACAGGGGCAGGAGACGGTCGGCAGGAGGCGGTAGGCATGAAGCGCTAGACACGGGGCAGGTGCGGGCGGGTGCAGGGGCCGGCCGCACCCGCCGTGGACGTCGACCCGGAGGCCTCAGGGCGCTAGGACCTCAAGCCGCGACCTCAAGCCAGGCCTCAAGCCGCGACCCCAAGCCGAGGCCCCAGGGCCGCAGGACCTCACCCGTCCTGCGGGAACACCTGCCGCAGCAGCGGGTCCGGCAGGCCGCGGCGGTGCCACTCGCGCGGGTAGCCGAGCGAGACCTCCTCGAACCGGACACCGTCGTAGTTGGTCACCCGGGGGATGTGCAGATGCCCGTAGATCATCGCGGCGGTGTTGAAGCGGCGGTGCCAGTCGGCCGTCAGCTCGGTGCCGCACCACTGGGCGAACTCCGGGTACCAGAGGACCTCGGTGGGGTGACGGACCAGCGGATAGTGGTTGACCAGGACCAGCGGCAGCTCGGGGTCGTGGGCCGCGAGCCGCTCCTCGGTGATCCGGACACGCTCGCGGCACCAGGAGTCGAGATCGGGGAACGGGTCCGGGTGGAGCATCCGCTCGTCCGCGCAGACCACGCCGCTGCTGTAGGCGGCCGCCAGGGACTCTTCCTTGGTGGTCGTCCCCGGCGCACGGAAGGAGTAGTCGTACAGCAGGAACAGCGGGGCGATGGCGACCGGCCCGCCGGCGCCCTCCCAGACCGGGTACGGGTCCTCGGGGGTCACGACACCGAGGCGGCGGCAGAGTTCCACCAGGTGCGCGTAGCGGGCGACGCCGCGCAGCTGCACCGGGTCGTCGGGGTGGGTCCACAGCTCGTGGTTGCCGGGGGCCCAGATCACGCGGGCGAAGCGTTCGGCGAGCAGGCCGAGGCTCCACTCGATGGAGGTGGTGAGTTCGGCGATGTCACCGGCGACGATCAGCCAGTCGTCGGGGGAGTCGGGCTCCAGCTTCTCCACCAGGTCGCGGTTCTCCTGGTAGGAGACGTGGAGGTCGCTCACGGCGACCAGCCTGCCTGCCCCTCCGGGGCTTCCGGACCCTCCCGTCCGTCCCGACTGCGCGTCACTCTGGTACTCGGTCGTCACTCCAGCCCCCATACAGTCACCCGGCCGATAGCGCCACAGTACGGGGACGGACGGGCGTGGCGCCGCAGATTGGCTGGATCGGTCGTTCGAGTGGCCCGGTTCCGGCCCTGGCCGGACGGTGCACGGGGCGGCCGACCCGGTGCCGTCTCAGGTGCCGATCTGCCAGAGCACGCCGTGGTCGGCGGCGGTGGTGACGAAGAGGACGGCCAGGGCGGCGACGCCGAGCACCAGGCCCAGGACGGCGCGCCCACGGCGGCGGGTGCCACGGACGAGGGCGAGCGTGGCCAGGATGATGGCGAGCGGCCCCAGGACGATGTTGAAGAGCAGCAGGCCGGGCAGGCCGAGCAGGAAGGAGGCGACGGCCAGGTTGTCGGCCTCGGCGATGGTGTGACGGCGCGTCGTCCTGGTGGCGGTGCTCGTGGCGGCGCTCGTGGCGGCGCTCGTGGTGGTGCGTGTTGCGGTGCTGGTGGCGGTGCGCGTGGCGGTGCTCATGATGGCGGCGAGTCCTTCCGAAGAGGCGCGGCGGCCGGAGGGTGAGACGGCCGAAGAGCAGGGGGGTGCCGGCTCAGCGCTGCCGCAGGCGGGCGATGCCCTCGCGGGCGCCGAATGCGAGCAGCCAGGCGGTGATGGCGGCGGAGGCGGCGAGGAAGACCGGGAGCGTGGTGTGGGCGGCGGCGCCGACGAGGACGCCCATGGCGACCAGGGCGGTGAGCAGGATCATGGCGGGCCCTTCCGGCAGCAGGCGGTGCGAGCAGGTCGTGCGAATCAGCGGTGCGAACGGGCGGTTCCGTACCGGCGGTGCGAAACCTTGGGTTTACAAGTGTTCGCTGAATCCTCGGTCACTCTACGCCCGACTGGCCAATTTCGGCAAACACTTGTTTACTGAATGATGTGAGTCACACCGTGGGGGCCAGACAGGCCCAGAAGCAGCAGAGTCGGCGCGCGTTGCTGGATGCGGGGTTGGGCCTGCTGGCCGACCAGAACCTGGCGAGCCTCGGCGTGCGCGAGGTCACCCGCGCCGCCGGGCTCTCACCGGCCGCGTTCTACCGTCACTTCCCGGACCTCGCCGCGCTCGGTGTGGCGCTGGTCGAGGAGTCGCTCGCCAGCCTCCACGTGATGGTCCGTTCGGTGCTCGCCGGGGAGGGCGGAGCCGAGAAGCTGATCGACCGGACGGTGGACGTCATCGAGCAGCACGTCCGCGAACACCGCACGCATGTGCGCTTCCTTTCGCGCGAGCGGCACGGGGGCGTGCGTCAGGTGCGGGAGGCGATCGACGCCGAACTGGGGCGGTTCGCCGAGGAGGTCGGCGCGGCGCTCGCGCTCCAGCCGGTGTCGCAGGGGTGGAGCCGGGAGGATCTGCGGATGCTGGCCGAGCTGTACGTCGACCACATGGTTTCCACGGCCGCCGCCTTTCTCGAGGCCCAGGAGGTCGACCCGGCCCGCGAGCAGCGCATCGCCGCCACCGCCCGGCTCCAGCTGAGGCTGATCAGCCTCGGTCGTCGCCACTGGCAAGGTGGCTGAAGGCGGTTGAGGTAGCCGGGGGCCGCGGCTGCGCGGCCTCTCTGTTGTGGGTGGACTCTTGACATCACGTCATGTCCGCGCCAGCTTTGGGTGCACCCCCACAACGAGAGGTCTCTCATGAAGAAGCCGCTCATAGGCATGCTCACCACGCTCCTGCTCGCCGGGGCCACCGCCCTCGCCGGAGCCCCCACCGCATCCGCAGCCCCCGCCGAAGCCGCCGCAATGACCGCGGCCACAGCAACCGCCGCCGAAGGCACTGCCGAAGGCACTGCCGACGGCGCTGCCGCCGAAAGCTTCACCGCGCAGGCGCAGGCCGCCGCTGCCGTGAACTTCGCCGGCACGGTGGCCCTCAGCAACTGTTCCGGTTCGCTGGTCCGGCTCCCCGGCTCGGCCGCCACCGACCCTGCGCTCGTCCTCTCGAACGGCCACTGCCTGGAGAGCGGCTTCCCCGGCCCGGGTGAGGTCGTGGTCAACCAGGCGTCCAGCCGCACCTTCTCGCTGCTCAACTCCACCGGCGGCAAGGCCGCGACGCTGCGCGCGACCAAGGTGGTCTACGGGACCATGACCGACACCGATGTGTCGATCTACCAGCTGAACACCACCTACGCCTCGATCCAGTCGCGCTACGGGATCGCCCCGCTGACCATCGCGGCGGGCCACCCGGTGCAGGGCACCTCGATCAAGGTGGTCTCCGGCTACTGGAAGAAGATCTACTCCTGCTCGGTCGACGGCTTCGTCTACCGGCTGAAGGAGGGCTCCTGGACCTGGAAGGACTCGGTCCGCTACACCTCCAGCTGCAACACCATCGGCGGCACCTCCGGTTCGCCCGTGGTCGACGTCAGCACCGGCCAGGTCGTCGCCGTGAACAACACCGGCAACGAGGACGGCCAGCGCTGCACCGACAACAACCCGTGCGAGGTGGACCAGAACGGCGTGGTGACCGTCCGGCAGGGCATCAACTACGCCCAGGAGACCTACGGCATCCCGGCCTGCTTCGCGACGGGCAACCGCCTCGACCTCACTCTGCCCGGCTGCACCCTGCCGCGCCCCTGACCAGCACATCTTTTCCCGGTGGGCCATCCGCGATCGGCGGGTGGCCCACTCGGCCGTCTACCGGACGGCCGTCCGACCGGCAGCCGGCCACCGGCTGCCGGAGAGTGTCGAACAGTTCCGTTGACCCGATGGAGAGTTGATGTCCACCAAGCTCAGAAGGCTGCTGGTCGCCGTTCTGCTGATACCCATGCTCGGCCTCGGCCTGGCGACGCCCGCGTTCGCGCAGGGGGAGCCCGGCAGCCCGGATGCCCGCGGCGGGTCCTCGGTCGCCGACGACGCCTCGGCCGACATCAAGGACCGCCTGGCGGCGATCCCCGGGATGACCGTCACCGAGGAGAAGCCCACCGACGCCGACCACCGCTACTTCCTGCTCACCTACACCCAGCCGATCGACCACTTCCGCCCGTGGTTGGGCACCTTCCAGCAGCGGCTGAGCGTGCTGCACCGGGGGTTCGACCGCCCGACGGTCTTCTACACCAACGGCTACACCCTGGGCACCACCCCGTCGCGCACCGAGCCGACCCGGCTGACCGACGGCAACCAGGTCTCCATCGAGTACCGGTACTTCACGCCGTCGCGCCCGGAGCCCGCCGACTGGACCAAGGCCGGCATCGAGCAGGCGGCCACCGATTCGCACCGGATCATCACCGCCCTCAAGCGGATCTACCACCGTGCGTGGCTCTCCACCGGGGCCAGCAAGGGCGGCATGTCCTCCACCTACCACCGCCGCTTCTTCCCGGAGGACGTGGACGGCACCATCGCCTACGTCGCGCCGAACGACGTCGACAACCGCGAGGACTCCGCGTACACGGAGTTCTTCGAGAACGTCGGCACCCCGGAGTGCCGTGCCGCGCTGGACGCCGCCCAGCGTGAGCTGCTGGTCCGCCGCGACCGGCTGGAGGCCCGCTACGTGGCCGACAACGCCGCCGCCGGCTCGACCTTCACCACCACCGGCAGTGCCGACCGGGCGTACGAGGCGGGCGTGCTCGACGTGGTCTGGGCGTTCTGGCAGTACAGCACCCAGGCGGACTGCGCCAGCGTCCCGCCGGGGGCCGCCGCCACCGACGACCAGCTGTACGCGTGGTTCGACGCCCAGTCCGGCATCACCGGCAACAGCGACCAGTCGCTCGCCAAGTACACCGCGTACTACTACCAGGCGGGCACCCAGCTGGGTTCGCCCACCTTCGAGGTCCCGCACCTCAAGGGGCTGCAGCACTACGACTTCAAGGAGCTGTACTCGCCGCGCACCTACGTGCCGAAGAGCATCCCGATGCGCTTCGACCCGTCCGCGATGCGTGACATCGACCGCTGGGTGAAGCACTCGGCCGAGCGGATCATCTTCGTCTACGGGCAGAACGACCCGTGGGGCGCCGAGCCGTTCCGGCTGGGCTGGGGCAGTGAGGACAGCCACGTCTACACCGTGCCCGGCGGCAACCACGGCTCCAACATCGGCAAGCTGCCGGCGGCGGAGTCGGCCGAGGCCACCGCGAAGGTGCTGGAGTGGGCCGGCCTGGCCGACCCGGCGGCGGCCCGCTCGCTCGCCCAGTCGCACCAGATCCCGCCGTTCGGCCCGCTGGACGAGGAGGGCCTGAAGCTGGAGCACAACCGCCTCTAGCGGCGACCGGGCCACCACGGCCTCCGGCGGGCGGCGGCAACGTCACCGTCCGCAACGGGCCGGGCCCAGATCGCCCGTAACAGCCGCCCGTAACAGCGGCGCGCATGTTCCACGAGGGGCCATCCGCCCGGCGAAGCGCCGGCGGATGGCCCCTTCGCGCGGGCGTGCGGCCGACGGGGGAAACAGTGCCGCGCACCCCCTCCCCGAAGCAGTGAATCGATGCTTCAATGCTTCCGTGGCCTACCGACGCACGCCCGCCGTACAAGCCCGCCTGGACGCCCAACGCGAGGCGGTGCTCCAGGCCGCGGTCCTGCTGCTCGCCGAGCGCGGCTACCGCGGCTGCTCGATGGCCGCCGTCGCGGACCGCGCCGGGATCGCCACCGGCAGCCTCTACCAGCACTTCGCCAACAAGGCCGAGCTGTCCGTCGAGCTGTTCCGCCGGGTGGTCACCCGCGAGATCGCCGCCGTCAACGAGGCCGTCGCCCGCCGCGAGACCCCGCTGCAGCGGATCGCCGCCGTCGTCGAGACCTTCGCCGCCCGCGCCCTGCGCGCGCCACGGCTCGCCTACGTGCTGCTGGTCGAACCGGCCGACGCCGTCGTGGACGCCGAACGCCTGGTGTTCCGCCGGGCGTTCCGCGACGTGATCGCCACCGAGATCGCCGCCGCCGTGGCGGCCGGCCGGCTGCCACGGCAGGACCCGGAGCTGACGGCCGCCGGCATCGTCGGCGCGGTCGGCGAGGCGCTGGCCGGCCCGCTCGCCGAGGCCCACGCACCCGCTACCGGGGACACCCCGCCCGAGGTGGTCCCCGCCCTGGTTTCCTTCACCCTGCGTGCCCTGGGAGGACGCGATGACAGCGACGCATGAGGTCACCAACCAGGTGCCCCTGCCGTACGGACACGACACCGCCGCCGACCCGGCCCTGCTCTCCGCCCTGCACCGGGCCGGCGCCGGCTGGGCCGAGCCGGAGCTGCACGAGCTGGGCCGGCTGGCCGGCTCCGAACAGGCCGCCGAGTGGGGCCGGTTGGCCAACGAGAACCCGCCCGTGCTGCGCACCCACGACCGCTTCGGCCACCGGATCGACGAGGTCGAGTTCCACCCCGCCTGGCACGAGCTGATGCGCACCGCCGTCGGCCACGGCCTGCACGCCGCGCCCTGGCGGGACGACCGGCCCGGCGCGCACGCCGCCCGCGCTGCCAAGTTCTTCGTCTGGGGCCAGGTCGAGGCCGGCCACACCTGCCCGGTCTCGATGACGTACGCCGCCGTGCCCGCCCTGCGCGCCACCCCCGCCCTCGCGGCCGAGTTGGAGCCGCTGCTGGCCGCCACCGAGTACGACTTCGGGCTGCGCGAGCCGCACGGCAAGCGCGGGCTGATCGCCGGCATGTCGATGACCGAGAAGCAGGGCGGCTCGGACGTCCGCACCAACACCACCACCGCGACCCCGCACGCGGACGGCACCTACCGGCTGACCGGGCACAAGTGGTTCACCTCGGCGCCGATGTCGGACCTCTTCCTGACGCTGGCCCAGGCGCCGGGTGGGCTCAGCTGCTTCATGCTGCCGCGCATCCTCCCGGACGGCGGCCGAAACCGCCTCCACCTCCAGCGGCTCAAGGACAAGCTGGGCAACAAGTCCAACGCTTCCGCCGAGATCGAGTACGACGGCGCGGTCGGCTGGCTGGTCGGCGAGGAGGGCCGGGGCGTCCCGACCATCATCGAGATGGTCAACATGACCCGCCTCGACTGCACCATCGGTGCCGCCTCCGGCATGCGCCTCGGCGCCACCAGGGCCGTCCACCACGCCGTCCACCGCCACGCTTTCGGCCGGGCGCTGGTCGACCAGCCGCTGATGCGCAACGTGCTCGCCGACCTGGTGGTGGAGTCCGAGGCGGCCACCATCGTCGCGATGCGGCTCGCCCAGGCCACCGACCTCGCCCTCGCCGGGGACGAGTCCGAGACGCTGGTGCGGCGCCTGGGGCTGGCCGTCACCAAGTACTGGGTCTGCAAGCGCGGTCCGGCGCACGCGGCGGAGGCACTGGAGTGCCTCGGCGGCAACGGCTACGTCGAGGAGTCCGGCATGCCCCGGCTCTACCGGGAGGCGCCGCTGGTCTCGATCTGGGAGGGCTCCGGCAACGTCGCCGCCCTGGACGCACTGCGCGCCATGGCCAAGCGGCCGGACACCGTCGAGGCCTTCCTCGGCGAGCTGGACGCGGCCGCCGGCGCGGACCGCCGGCTCGATGCCGCCGTCGCCGGACTCCGCAAGCAGTTCGCCGACCTGAGCGACGTGGAGTTCCGGACACGCCGGCTGGTCGAGTCGATGGCGCTGGCCTTCCAGGGCTCGCTGCTGGTCCGCCACGGCGACCCGGCGGTGGCGGATGCCTTCTGCGCCTCCCGCCTCGGAGGTGACCACGGCGCCGCCTTCGGCACCCTGCCCTCCGGCCTCGACGCCGGGGCGATCATCGACCGCGCCCGCCCGGTGCCCGCATGAGCGACGACGAGGTGGCGGACGTCCGCGGCTTCTGGCAGGGCCTCGGTCTGCCCGGCCTGATCGACGTGCACACCCACTTCATGCCGAAGAACGTCCTCGACAAGGTGTGGGCGTACTTCGACGCGGCCGGCCCGCTCGTCAACCGCCCCTGGCCGATCACCTACCGCCAGGCCGAGGCCGAACGCGTCGAGCGCCTGCGGGAGTTCGGCGTCCGGGCGTTCACGTCCATGCTGTACCCGCACAAGCCCGGCATGGCCGCCTGGCTGAACGCCTGGGCCGCCGGCTTCGCCGCCCGCACCCCGGACTGCCTGCACACCGCGACCTTCTTCGCCGAGCCCGAGGCGCCCTCCTACGTGGCGCGGGCGATCGAGGACGGCGCCCGGGTGTTCAAGGCACACCTCCAGGTCGGCGGCTACGACCCGACGGACCGCCGGCTGGACGAGGTCTGGGGGCTGCTCGCGGAGACCGGCACCCCGGTGGTCAGCCACTGCGGATCCGGCCCGGTGGCGGGCAAGTTCACCGGCCCCGGCCCGATGGGCGAGGTGCTGGACCGGCACCCGGGCCTGGTCCTGGTGGTCGCCCACCTCGGCATGTCCGAGTACCGCGACTTCCTCGACCTCGCCGAGAGACACCCGTCCGTCCGGCTGGACACCACCATGGCGTTCACCGACTTCGTCGAGGCCGACGATCCGTTCCCACGCGTCGAACTGCCGCGCCTGCGCGCCCTCCAGGACCGCGTCCTGCTCGGCAGCGACTTCCCCAACATCCCGTACCGGTACATGCACCAGCTGGAGGCGCTGGACCGGCTGGGCCTGGGGGAGGAGTGGCTTCGCGCGGTCTGCCACGACAACGCGGCCACGCTGTTCGGCCTGGCCGGCCGCTGAGCCGGGCACGGTCACGCTGTTCGGCCTGGCCGCCCCGCTGACGTCGCCATGGCCACGCAGTTCGGCCTCCCCGGCCGCTGCCGCCGGCACCGCCACGCCGTTCGGTCCGGGTGGTCGCCGACGCCGGCGGTCACCCGACCGGACGCAGCAGCCTCAGCACGTCCGCGTGCAGCCCGGGCGCGGCGGCGAGGAAGCTGTCGGAGCCGGCCGTCCAGGCCGCCCCGGCGGCGTCCGTCACCGTCGCGCCCGCCTCGGCCGCGATCAGCGCCCCCGGCAGCAGGTTGCCCGCGTCCACCCCGTACTCCCAGAACAGCGTCAGCTGCCCCGATCCGACCTGGGCGACCTGCAGTGACGTCGGCCCGAGGTTGCGGACCGCCAGCACCGAGCCCAACACCGCCGTCAGCGACTCGCCCGCGCGGCGCAGTGCCACCGGGTCCGAGGCCATCAGCGGTGGCTGGCTGGTCCCGGCGACGGCCACCGGCAGCTCGCGCTCCGGCGGTGCGACGGGCCGCCCGTCGAGCTCGGCGCCGCCGCCCCGCACCGCGCGGTACGTCCGCCCGCCGAGCTCCGGCGCGTGCACCACGGCCAGCACCGCGACACCGTCCCGGAGCAGGGTGGCGGTGACCGCCCACTGCTGCTGGCCGAGCAGGTACTGCACGGCGCCGTCGGTGGCGTCGCAGAGCCACCACTCGCCCTCGGCCGGCACCGCGCCCTCCAGTTCGTCGGTCACCCAGCCGGCCTGCGGGCGCAGTTCGCCCAGCCGTGCCCGCAGGTGGGCGGCGGCCGGGCCGTCCAGCTCGGCGAAGTGAGCCATCGCCTCCGCGACCGTCCGCGCGGGGGTGGGCTCGGCCGGGCGCACCGCCGCCAGCCGCGCGCCGACCTCCCGCACCGCCGCCTCGACCCCGGGCAGCAGCTCCCTCAGCTCCTGGACCTCGTCGTTCATCGCTTCTCCTGTCCTGTCCGCCGCGGGCCGGTAGCGGCATCTTCCGGCCGCCCGGGACAAGGAGTACCGTCATTGCTGTCGAATAGGACGGCATGGCGGCCAGAACTGACGGGGATCGGACTTCATGGACCTATCGACTGCTGATCCGGACACGGTGCTGGACACACTGGACCGCCGTCTGGTCTGCGCCCTGCAGGTCGACGGCCGGGCCGAGACCGGCCGGATCGCCGAGGTGCTCGGTGTTTCCGCCCGGACCGTCACCCGCCGGCTGGCCAGGATGCAGCAGGCCGGTCTGCTGCGCGTGGTCCGGATGCCCGATGTCGAGGACGCCGCCGTCGGCGCGCTGCTGCTACGGGTCCGGGTGCTGCGCGGCAAGGTCGACACCATCGCGCAGGCCCTGGCGGACCGTCCGGACGTCCCGTTCGTCGACGTCATGCTCGGCGGCCAGGAGGTCGGCGCGGTGATGCTGGGCGACGCCGGCTCCCGGCACCGGCTGCTGTACGGGCAGCTGCCCGCCACCGCGGCGGTCACCGAGACCACCACGCACGCGGTGCTGCACGCCTTCTCCGACGCGGGGCGGTGGCAGGCCGGCTACCTGGACGAGGCCGAGGTGGCCGCGCTGACTCCTGCTGCCCCGGCGCCGCCCGCCGACGGCCCCCGGGAGAGGTCCCCGCTCGACGCGCTCGACCGGGCCCTGCTCGCCCGCCTCTCCGTCGACGCCCGGCAGTCCCACGCCGCCCTGGCGGCGGCCGTCGGCGCGCCGGAATCGACCGTCCGCCGCCGGCTGCACCGGCTCACCGCAGCCGGTCTGCTCCGCACCCACGCCACCGTCGACCCACGGCTGCTGGGCATGGCGGTGGACGCCAACCTCTGGCTGGACGTCCCGCCGGGCCGGCTCGCCGAGGTCGGTACGGCGCTGGCCCGCCACCCCCAGGTGCACGGGGTCTTCGCCACCAGCGGCCCGGCCAACCTGATGGCCACCCTGTTCTGTGCGGATCACGGCGGCCTCTACCGCTTCCTCACCGGGACGCTCGGCCCGCTCGGCGTCGACCGCGCCGAGACGGCCATCGTCGCCCGCGCGGTCAAACGGGCGGGTGTCCCGTTGCAACGCCCGCGCCCACGGCCCTGACCCGGCCCCGACCCGAACCTGCGGCGCTTCCTCGCACCCGACGCGGTGGTCAGTGGCGGCAACGGCCTCGCCTACCTGGCCTTCTCCGGGCCGCTCGGCGACCTGCCGGGTGTCGGCGGATCCACCCTGGTCGAGCTGGGCGCCGTCCGCCCGTCCCCGTACCGGCCTCGATCCCCGGGGTCGTCATGGCAGGACCGTACCGGGTGGGCCGTTCCGGCCGGTCAGGCTCCGGTGGTCGAGCCCGGCCGGATGATCATCAGCACCACGACAACCGCCCAGAGCAGGTTGAAGACGCCGGCGGTCATCGGCAGCAGCCGCAGGCCCTGAACGGCCTTGCCGTGCTCCGGGGCCCCGCCGTCGAGGTCGAGCGCGTCCACCGCCGCCTGCTGGGCGGGGAGCACGAAGAGCAGGAGGGAGAGCGCGGCGAGTGCGGTGAGCACCATCGAGACGATCAGCCAGGACTGCCCGAGCACGTCCATCACCTGGGCGACGCCGATTCCCATCACCGGGACGGCTATCCCCAGCAGCGCGTAGACCTGGGTGATCCGGTGCAGCAGGCGCAGGGTGCCCGCCTCGGCGGCCCGGTCGGGTCCGCCGGCCAGAGCGGCCTTCGCCCGGCGCGGGAACATGCTGACGGCCACCGCCACCGGGCCGATGAACAGCACCGAGGCGAGGACGTGCAGGCTCAGCAGGAACTTGGCCATGGCGGGGGCACCCCTTGATCCAACGGGGGCTGCGCGCCGGGGACGCGGCGCGGGCAGCCGGGGCGTCCGGTTTCCGTGCCCCGAGCAGGCACGCTAACACCGCTTATCCGGGGCGCCGCCGGTCGGGTCGGGCCTCTGGTCGGGCTCGGTCAGCCGGCCGGCGGCGTCAGCAGCACGACCCGCGGCGCCGCGGTGCTCACGGCCGAGACGGCCGCCCCGTGCGCGGCGTCGGTCCAGTCGAGCAGATGCAGGTCCTGGTAGCGGCTGCGCAGCGGCCCGTCCGCCGGGACGTCGAGCGGCAGGGCGGAGAGATCGACGGCGGAGAGCCCGTCCAGGCTGGTCCGCCCGAGCTTGATCAGCGACTCCTTCCGCACCCACTGCCGCAGGAACGCCACCCCCGGCTCCGGGTGCGCCTCGACCAGCCGTAGCTCCGCCGGGGCGAGCACCCGCCGGGCGACCTCGGGGAGCGCGCCGCCGCGCGTGGCCAGTTCGACGTCCACGCCGATCGGCCGGTGTCCGGCGGCGGCCGCGATGACGCCGTGGGTGTGCGAGAGGCTGACGTGGACGTCCGGGTGGTCCGGCAGGTACGGGCGGCCGTGGTCGGCCTTTCCGCAGTCGGGGCAGTTCTGGGCCAGCGTCAGCCCGGCGGCCGGGACGCCGAGCAGGCGGGCGGCGCAGAGCCGGACCAGGATGTGCGCGGCCGTGAAGTCGGCCCGTCCGGAGTCGCGCCGGAACCGGGCGGCGCGCTCGCGCTCCAGCGCGGTGAGCAGGTGCTCGCCGGCCTCGGGATGCCGCAGCACGTCGGCACTGGCCGCGACGGCGGCGAGCGGGGCGTGCGGATCCTGGTCCTCGGAAGTCATGGTGCCAACCTAGCGGCGGCGCGGCCGGCGCGCGGTGACGGGCCCGGGTGGAGGAATCTCGGACCGCTCCTGAGGGCCTATAGGGTATGAATCATCCGATTTAGTGTTGGATGCACCGGATTGGCTGGAATCAACACAGGATCAACCGAACCACGGCAGGCTTCCCGGCCTGCCTTTTCTTTGTGTGGAGGAAATGTGTCGATGGGTCAGGCGCCGGTGCGCCGGATCACCGAACAACCGCCACGAAGAGAGCGCCGGAGGCCCGCAGGCGCCGGGCGTCCGGGTGGCGGTGGCCGCCGTCGTCGCGGCGCTGCCGCCGGCCGCCGTCACGCCGCTCGCTGCAGCTGAGCGTCACAGCCGAACGCCGTCAGGCCGCCTGCTCACCCGAGCGGGCGGCCTGACGCGTCGTGGGGGCGCTCATCGCGCCGGGTGGTCCGCCAGCCCCGTCCCCAGCAGGTTGAAGGCCACCACGACCACCGCCTCCACCCGGGCGCGGACGGTCCCGGTCGGCTCGCCGGCCACGATGCCGCGCCGGATCTCCGCCATCACGGCCCGGTGCGCCCCCGCGACGGCGCCGGCGAGCACCCGTGACAGGGGGTCGTCCGGGTCGGCTCCCGACTCCGCGGCCAGTGCCGCCGCGAGCGCCGCCTCGGCGCGTTCGCCCAGCTCCAGCAGCCGGGCCCGCAGGGCCGGGCTCTCCGCGACCACCCGCCAGAACACCGCCGCCTCGGCGCTCAGCCCGTACGTCGGCTCGCCGGCCGCCAGCCCGGCCAGCAGGTCGGCCCGGACGGCGTCGACGGCGGACGTGCCCGTCGGCCGCTCCCGCACCACCGTGGCCAGGTGGGCGACCACCTCCTCCTGCCGGTCGAAGAAGAGGTCCTCCTTGGTCGGGAAGTAGTTGAAGACCGTGTTGGCCGAGACCCCGGCCGCCCGGGCCACCTCGACCACGGTGACCTGCTCGAACCCGCGCTCGGCGAACAGGCCCATCGCCGTGTCGGCCAGCAGGGTCCGGGTCTGCTGCTTCTTGAGTTCGCGAAGTCCCATGGCAGGAATCATAGTGTCACGCTAAATTTGCAGTGGCACCAAAAATATCCGCTACGGTGGCGGCATGACCTTCACCTTCGGCATCTATCCCGGCGGTCTGCTCGGCGACGACACCGGCGTGATCGAACCCGTCCGCCCCGACGACCCGGCCCTGATCGCCGCCGCTCTGCGGGAACTCCAGGGCGCGGCGCCCGCGTTCCTGGTGCGCGCCTACCGCCACCACCCCGAGGGGGTGCCCACCCCGGCCGAACCGGAGCGCTACGCGGTCGAGGGCCGCCGGCTCGACCTCGTCCTCCAGTTCCGCGAGCCGAGCGGGAGTCTGGACGGCTGGCTGGACTTCGTCCGGCGGACCGTCCGGACCGAGGGACACCGGATCGCGCTCCTGCAGGTCTGCGAGGAGCCCAACGTCGACCTGCCCGCGCTCGACGGCAGCACCCCCAATATCCGCCAGGCGCTGGTGCAGGGCGTGATCGCGGCCAAGGAGGAGGCGCTGGCCTGCGGTCACGACCTCGCCGTCGGCTTCAACGCGGCGCTGAACTTCGACCCGGCGGACACCTTCTGGCCGGAGCTCGGCGCCCTCGCCGACGAGCGTTTCCACCGCGCGCTCGACTACGTCGGCCTGGACTTCTTCCCCGACGTCTTCCGGCCCGTCCCGCCGGAGCGGCTGGCGGAGGTGGTCGCCGCGGTGCTCACCGGCTTCCGGCAGGACTCCCTCGCCAAGGCCGGCATCGGCCCGTCGGTGCCGGTCCGGATCTGCGAGCACGGCTGGCCCACCGGTCCGGACCGGAGCGAGCGGCGGCAGGCCGAGGTGGTGGAGGAGGTGGTCCGGACGGTCGCCGGTCTCGCCGCCGAACTCACCATCGAGGGCTATGCGTTCTTCAGTCTGCGGGACGTGGACAGCGCGGGTTCCGGGGCCTTCGACCGTTTCGGCCTGCTGCGGGACGACTACACCCGCAAGCCGGCCTTCGACGTCTACCGGCGGCTGGTCGAGGAGCTGACCTCGCCGTGACGGCAACGCGGGACGGCCCCCCGCCCGTGGTGGGCGAAGGGCCGTCCCGCGTCACGGCTCAGCGTTCGTCGGCTCAGCGCTCGTTGAATCAGTGCTCGTCGGCTCAGCGTTCGTCGAAGAAGCGTTCCACCGTGCCGCGCCGGGCCGCGACGGCGGCCACGGGCTCGCCGACCACCCGTCCCGCCAGCTCGACGGCCAGCTCTCCGACGTCCTGGCGGAGGGTGACGGCCGCGAGTGCCTGGTCGACGGCGATCTGCGCGTCCGCCTCGGCGACCAGCCGGTCGCGCTCGCGGATGCCCTCCTCGCGGGCCGCCGCGATGATCGCCGCACCCTGCTCGGCCGCCTCCTGCCGGATCAGCGCCGCCTCGTGCCGCGCGTCCGCCAGCTCCTGCCGGTAGGCCGCGTACGTCCGCTCCGCCTCGTCGCGGACCTCCTCCGCGCGCTGCTGCCGGCCTTCGGTCGCATCCCGCCGTTCGGCCTGCACGTGCTCGATCCTCGGCAGCACCTTGCGGCCCAGCAGCCAGACCATCAGGAAGAAGCAGGCCAGGGCGACGAGGACCTCGGCGGGGTCGGGCTTCAGCGGGCCGATTTCCATGTCGATACACCCCTCAGATGGTATGACGATCACTCAAATGTCTACCTGCCCCATTGCTTTGGCGGCAAACCGCCGTCGCGGGTGGGGTGCGGAGGAGTGGGTGTGGGTGGATCGCCGGCCAGAGAGCGCCTGGCCCGCGATCACCGATCCCGGCCCACCGGATCGACTCACCTGCTCGACGTCGCCGGCCCATGACCTACTCGACGGTCGGGCCGGCCGTCCAGTCGCCGCCGACGGTGGGCTCGGCGCCGGTGACAGGGGAGGAGTCGTCGGGGGTCAGGTCACCTCGCCGCGCCGGGAGAAGCGTTCCTCCCGCCACTCGCCGCTCTCCAGCACCTCGGCCAGCTGCTGTGCCGCATCCCAGACGTCCGTGTACGACAGGTAGAGCGGGGTGAAGCCGAACCGCATGAGGTCCGGGGCGCGGAAGTCCCCGATGACCCCGCGCGCGATCAGCGCCTGCACCACCGGGTAGCCGTCGGCGTGCCGCAGTGCGACCTGGCTGCCGCGCCGGGCGTGCTCGCGCGGGGTCGCCACCTCGACCCCGTCCAGGCCCTCCGTCAGGTTGATGAACAAATCGGTCAACGCCAGGCTCTTCGCCCGCACCGCGGCCAGGTCGGCCCGCTCCCAGACGTCCAGCGAGGACTCCAGCGCGGCCTGGCCGAGCAGTGAGGGCGAGCTGGTCAGGAAGCGGCCGATGCCCGCCTTCGGGTCGTACCCGGGCTCGAAGGCGAACGGGCGGGCGTGCCCGAACCAGCCGCTCAGCGGCTGCTCCGGCCCGGCCGCGAGGTGGCGCTCGGCCACGTACAGGAAGGCCGGCGAACCGGGGCCGCCGTTCAGGTACTTGTAGGTGCAGCCGACCGCGAAGTCGGCGCCGCTCGCGCCGAGCCCGACCGGCAGCGCACCCACCGAGTGGCAGACGTCCCAGATCATCAGGGCGCCCGCGGCCTGCACCCGGGCGGTGATCCCGGGCATGTCCAGCAGCTCGCCGGTGCGGTAGTCCACGTGGGAGAGGACGACGACGGCGACGTCCCCGTCCAGGTGCCGGTCCAGCTCCTCCGGTGTGACCAGGACGCTGCGCGCGCCCTCGAAAAGCCGGGTCACGCCCTCGGCGATGTAGAGGTCGGTCGGGAACGCCGCGCCGTCGCCGAGCACCGTGTGCCGGCCGGGGCGAAGCCGCAGTGCGGCCGTCAGCACCTTGAACAGGTTGACCGAGGTGGTGTCGCAGACCACCACCTCCGCCGGTCCGGCCCCGACCAGCGGGGCGATCCGGCGGCCCAGCCGGTAGGGCTGCTCGAACCAGCCGGCCTCGTTCCAGCTGCGGATCAGCTCCCGGCCCCACTCCTCCTCGACCACCTGCCGCACCCGCCCGGGGGTGCGGGCCGGCAGCGCGCCGAGGGAGTTCCCGTCCAGGTAGACGACCCCCTCCGGCAGCGCGAACTCCTTGCGGAACGCCGCCAGCGGGTCGACGGCGTCCAGCGCCGCGCAGTCCTCGCGCGTGATCATGCCCGGTCTCTCGCCCACTCTGTCGTCCATTCCTCTGGTCACATCTCGCCCGGTCGCGTCCGGCCCGTTCACAGCTCGTCCCGGACGGTCCACAGCTCGGGGAAGACGTCCTGCTCGGCGGCCTTGCGCAGCCAGGTCAGGCCGCTGGAGCCGCCCGAGCCCGGCTTGGCGCCCATCGCCCGCTTGACCGCCGCCAGATGCCGCTGGCGCCAGCGGGTCACCCGCTCGGCGACGTCCAGCAGTGCCTCGGCGAGCGGCTGCAGTGCCGCGTACCCGGGGTCCGTGTAGACCTGCCGCCAGGCCGCCTCCACCGCCGGGTCGGCGCGGTGCCGCTGCTCGGAGGGCTCGTGCGGCACGGCCAGCCCGCGCCGGGCGAGCAGGGCCAGCGCGTCGTCGTACAGGCCGGGGGAGCGCAGTGCCGCGCTCAGCTCGGCGTGCGTCTCCGGCACCTCGTCGTACATCCGCAGCAGGGCGGCGTTCTTGTTGCCGAGCAGGAACTCCAGGTGCAGGAAGGCCGAGGACTGGAAGCCCGAGGCCTCGCCGAACACCGAGCGGAACGCGTTGAACTCCTGCGGTGTCATGGTCGCCAGCAGGTCCCAGGACTCCGTCAGCACGTCCTGGACGTGGGTGCCGCGGCGCAGCGCGGCCAGCGCGGCCGGCAGGTCGTCCTCGCGGAGTGCCTGCTGGGCCAGCGTCCATTCGTGCCGCAGCAGGCCGAAAAGCAGCTCCATCACCTGGGTGGAGACGATGAACGACATCTCGGCCGGCACCTTGCTGCGCGGGTTCTGCAGGCTGTGCAGCTCGGCCAGCCGCACGTACCGGGCGTACGGGGTGCCGTGACCCGGTTCGCCGCCCGGGCCGAACGAAAGGTTCGGTTTCTCCACCGCGTCGTGCCCCATCCCGATCCCTCCTGATGACCCGCACAGTTGCGGGGCCCCATTGTGCGGCGGCCACCACCCGCTCTTGAATGGGCTCCGGGCACCCCAACGGCACTCGGACTTGTCGTTCGAGAGGTCTTTCCGCCGATCTGCTTTATGATCGCGAAACGGCTGGATCCGGCCACGCAACGCCCGCCGACCACGACCTTCCTGGAGCCGCCATGGACGCCGTCGACCGCCGCCTGCTCGCCGAGCTCCAGGCCGACGCCCGGCTCTCGTACAACGAACTCTCCCGCCGGGTGAGTCTCTCCGCACCCGCCGTCGCCGAACGGGTGCGCCGGCTGGAGGCCGACGGGGTGATCAGCGGCTACCACGCCCACGTCGACCCCGCACGGGCCGGGCTGCCGATCACCGCGCTGGTCCAGCTGCAGTGCTACGGTCCCCGCTGCGTGCTGCGCGACCCCGAGGTGGCCCGCTGGCCGGAGGTGCTCCAGCTGCACCGGGTGACCGGTGGCGCCTGCTGCGTGCTGCTGGTCGCCGTGCCCGCGATGGCCGACTTCGAGGCGCTGATCGACCGCCTCGGCGCCTACGGGCAGCCGGCCAGCTCGATGATCCTGTCCAGCCCGGTGCCCTGGCGCCCGGTCGTCGCCCCCTGAACGGGCGGGTCCCGCACGGCGGCCCGACGGAACGTCAGGTCCGGCGGAGCGATAGGTTCCTCGCCATGCCGAACGACGACCGTCACATCCTGCTGCTCTCCGGCAGCCTGCGCGCCGGCTCCACCAACGAGACGGTGCTGCGCACCGCCGCCGCGGTCGCGCACTCCGCCGAGGGCGTCACCGCCACGTTCTACACCGGCCTGGCCGGACTGCCGCACTTCAACCCCGACGACGACACCGACCCGCTGCCCGCGCCGGTCACCGAACTGCGGGCCGCCATCGAGGCCGCCGACGCCCTGCTGATCTGCACCCCGGAGTACGCGGGCACGCTGCCCGGCTCGTTCAAGAACCTGCTCGACTGGACGGTCGGCGGCACCGAGATCTCTGACAAGCCCGCCGCCTGGATCACCGCCGCCGCCCCCGGCCGCGGCCACGGCGCCGAGGCGACGCTGCGCACCGTGCTCGGCTACACCGGCGCCGCCGTGCTGGACGAGGCCTGCGCACGGATCCCGCTGGACCGCTCGGGCGTCGGCCCGGACGGGCTGGCCACGGACCCGCTGGTCCGCGACCGGATCGGCGAGGTGCTGGCCCGCCTGGCGGCCGGCTGACCCCGGCCCTCCGCCGAAGGGCCCCGGACCCTGCCGGCCGGGCTCAGTGCCCGTCCGGCAGGTGCAGGCCCAGCCCCGCCAGGCCGTTCAGGAACAGTTCCACCCCGACCGCCGCCAGCAGCAGGCCGAGCAGCCGGGAGAGCACCTCCAGCGAGGTCCGGTGGGTGCGCTGCATCAGCGGGGCGAGGGCCGCCACACAGAGGTAGTTGATCACCACGACGGCGATGTACGCCCCGGCGACGGTGGTCCGCCACCCCCAGTCGTCCTTGGCGAGCGAGCCGACCAGTACCGCGGTGACCGCCAGCGGGCTGGCGATGTACGGCAGCAGCAGCTCGCGGATGCCGTCCACCATCGGATTGGCCAGGTGTTCGTCCTCGTCGTCGCCGGCGCCGAGGTGGATGCCGAGGACCAGGGCGACGGCGTAGATGAAGAAGATCGCCCCGCCCGCCAGTTGCAGCGACTGGTCGCTGATGTGGAAGAGCGAGGTGACGGCGTCGGCGGTGTAGGCGAGCACCAGCCCGATGACGGCGGAGATCACCGTGGACCAGGCCGCCAGCCGCCGCAGCTCGCCGGTGGTGCGGCTGCCGGCCAGCCGGGCGAACGACAGCAGGACCTTCGGCGGGCCCACGACGGCGAAGAAGGCGATGAAGGCGCTGCTCAGGTCGAAGACGAACATGGGCCAAGCATGGCCGCGCTGATCATCGCAGTTCGACCGCCACGCCCTCCGCGCGCAGCGTGACGAGGATCGCGTCGAAGTAGTCGAGCCGCCGCTCGCCGAGGAAGACCGTGCCGGTCAGGTGCCGGCGGGCGGTGCCGGCGTCCTGCCAGAGCAGGGTGAACGGGGGAGTGGGGCCGAATCCGCCGTGCAGGCAGTCGGCCAGCGCGTCGAGGTTGGAACCGTAGTAGCCCCCGGGCCCGTTCAGGGCGGCGCCGAGGGCGGTGTAGAACGCGGCGCGGTCGGTGACCCCGCGGCCGTCCAGCACGTAGGTGGGCCGTTCCGGCCGGGTGACGGTCATCCGTCCTCCATTCCTGCTCGCCCCTGTTCGCCCGGGTATTCCCTCCCTCCTCGATATTCGCCCGGATGGCGGTCCCGGGTCGAACCGGCCCGCCCTTTCGGCTCCTATGGAAGCCGGATCACCCTCCGCTGGAACGAGGACTCGACATGTGTCTGAACCGTAAGGACCTGGGCCTGCTGGCCCTGCGCGGCGCCGTCGGCGGGGTGCTGATCGCGCACGGCACCCAGAAGCTGTTCGGCTGGTTCGGTGGCGGCGGCCTGGAGGGCACTGCCCAGGCGATGGAGCAGATGGGCTTCCACCCGGGGCGGCGGAGCGCCATGGCCGCGGGCCTCGGCGAGGCGGGCGGCGGTGCCATGCTGGTGGCCGGGCTGGCCACACCGGCGGCCGGTGCCGTGGTGGCCGGCACCATGGCGGGGGCGGTCGCGGTGCATGCGCCGGCCGGCTTCTTCATGATGTCCGGTGGCTACGAGTACCCGGCGTTCCTGGGCGCGACCGGGCTGGCGCTGGGCCTGGCCGGCCCGGGGCGGTACTCGCTGGACCACCTGACCGGCCACGCCTTCGACCGCCCGTGGGTGGGCGTGCTCGCCTTCGCCGCCAGCGCGGCCTCCGCGTACGGCGTGGTGGCCCGCCGCCGGCACGCGGTGCGGCTGAGCGAGGAGCGGGCCGCCATGGAGGCGGAGGACCAGGAGGGCTCGGGCCTCTCCTGATCCCCGCCCGCTGCCGCGAGGCCTGAATGGCCTGAACGCCACTCGCCGGAAACCGCCCCCGTCCGGCGGCGTCCCGTGCGCGGGGAGGCGGAACGGACGAACTCCCCCGCACCAAGCCGGTTGGGGGAAACCACCCCTCCCCCCGACAAACCAAACCCTCTGGGGGGTGGGGGAACCCCCCCAGAGGGTGG
>NZ_JBVINN010000003.1:82745-128303 GCF_055579305.1 Kitasatospora sp. NPDC032757
CCCCCCCCCCCCCCCCCCCCCCCCCCCCCCCCCCCCCCCCCCCCCCCCCCCCCCGAACCCCCCCCCCCCCCCCCCCCCCCCGCACCGGTCCGGTCGGGGAACGCCGCTCCTCACCCGGACGAACCAGCTCTGCTGGCGGGTGGGGCCACCACCTCGGAGGGTGGTGCGGGAGGTGTGCCGGGCACCCCGGCGCCGGGCAGAATCGAGGACCCCGATGGATCGCCAGCCGGACCGTCAGCCGGATCGCCGGCCGGACCGTCAGCCGCAGCACCGGCCGGATCGCCGGACGACAGCCCCCCACCGGCCCACCGCCCTGGACCCGGACGCCCCCGTGGTCCGCCGCCCCCGTCGTGCGTCGGCCGGCGTGCTGGCGGCGGCCGTGCTCGGCGCGGCGGCCCTGGCCGGCTGCTCCTCGGGCAGCAAGGCGAGCAGCGTCGCCTCCTCGGCCGCCGGCGCGGTGGAGTCCGGCATCTCGGCGGCTGCGTCCGCTGCCGCCTCCGCCGCCGCCTCGGCGGTGGCCTCGGCCGCGGGCGGGCTCTCCTCGGCGGCCGCGTCGGCGGCCTCCTCGGCGGAGGCGGCGGCCTCCTCGGCGATCGCGGGGGTCAAGGGCGGGCTGGACGCCAAGGGTGATGTCACCACGGGCGAGGTGAAGATCGACTCGGACGGCAAGGCCGAGGTGCCGCTCACCGTCACCAACCACGGGCAGCAGTCCGACCGGTACGTGATCCAGGTCAACTTCACCGACGGCTCCGGCAACGTGCTGGACGCGACGGTGGTGACCGTCGAGGACGTCGCGGCCGGGCAGAGTGCCCAGGCCACCGCGAAGAGCAACCGGGATCTCAGCGGCACGGTCAAGGCGGAGGTGGCCAACGCCGTCCGTTACTGACGTCCGTCGCCGATCTGCGAACCCCGTACGGAGCCGCAGGTCAGCGGGGGCCGGGCGGGAGCGGGTGAACCTTAAGGGCGGCTCAAGGCTCAACATCACCCCTTGACGGGTGAGTTGGTCTAGTCCATTTTAATCCCAGGTGCAGGGAGCCCCTGAACCGGCGTCAGCGGTCGAGCCCGCGGGCGCCGGTTCGGCATATCCCGGTGTCCGTCAGGCATGTTCCCGCTCGATTCCCTTCCTCAGTTCTGTCATGCCCTGGTCGTGCGGCCCCACCCCGTACGGACCTGCCGGGGCGGCGGAATCCCCCACAACCAGGAGTCACGCACCCATGCTCCGTTCACGTATCGAAAGGGCCGGGACCCCGGCTCAGGAGGGCGGCCGCCGCCGGCGCCCGAAGAGCCTGGCCGCCATCGCGGCCGGCACGACCGCCTCCCTGCTGCTCGGCGCGGGCCTCGCCCTCTCCGGCGGTGCCTCGGCCAACGCGGCCGTCACCAACTCCACCGGCGCGCCGGCCACCAGCGGTGGCATCAAGGTCGCCTACTTCGACCAGTGGTCGGTCTACGCGAACGCGTACTACCCGAAGACGATCCAGGACACCGGCGTGGCCGGGAAGCTGGACTACCTGATCTACTCGTTCGCCAACATCCACCCGAGCGACCTCGGCTGTTTCGAGGCCACCAAGGCCGCCAGCCAGGACGACAACAACCCGAACGCCGGTGACGGCGCGGGCGACGCGTTCGCCGACTACCAGAAGAGCTACGGCCCGGACGTGGCGGTCGACGGTGTCGGCGACGCCTGGGGCCAGCCGATCGCGGGCAACTTCAATCAGCTGAAGAAGCTGAAGGCGAAGAACCCCAACCTCAAGATCCTGATCTCGCTGGGCGGTTGGACCTACTCCAAGTACTTCTCGGCGGCGGCCGCCACGGACGCCTCGCGCAAGCACCTGGTCTCGTCCTGCATCGACATGTTCATCAAGGGCAACCTCCCGGCGGACGCCGGCTACGGCGGCCCGGGCTCGGCGGCCGGCATCTTCGACGGCATCGACATCGACTGGGAGTACCCGGGCGGCGGCGGCCACACCGGCAACATCTCCAGCCCGAACGACAAGCAGAACTTCACCCTGCTGCTGAAGGAGCTGCGCGAGCAGCTCGACGCCCAGGGCAAGGCCGACGGCAGGACCTACGCCACCGCGGCGGCGGTCGGCGCCGGCCAGGACAAGATCCGGAACGTGGAGACCGACAAGATCGGCCAGTACCTCACGTTCCTGGACATCATGACCTACGACATGCACGGTGCCTGGGACGCCAAGGGCCCGACCAACCACCAGGCCCCGCTCTACTCCGGCCCGGACGACCCGATGACCCCGGCCGCGCCGGGCCACGGCAAGTACTCGGTCGACGCCGCGATCAAGGCGTACACCGCCGGCGACACCGACTACGGCATCCCCGGCGGCTTCCCCGCCAAGAAGATCAACGTGGGGATCCCGTTCTACTACCGCGGCTGGACCGGCGTTCAGAACAACGGCAGGAACGGCCTCTTCCAGCCCGCCACCGGCCCGGCCGCCGGCGCGGCGATGTCCGGCAACGTGCCCGGCATCCAGATGTACAAGGAGCTCGCGGGCTTCGTCGACAACCCGGCCAAGACCTTCTGGGACGACACGGCGAAGACCACGTACTTCTACGACGGCACCACCTTCTGGACCGGTGAGGATGCCCGCTCGATCCAGGCCAAGGTCGACTACGCCCACTGCAACGGTCTCGGCGGTTCCTTCGCCTTCTCGCTGTACGACCTGGGCACCAGGACCGCGCTGTTCGACAAGATGGTCGAGGCCACCAACGGCTCCGCCGCCGGCTGCCCGGCCGCGCCGACGCCCACCCCGACCGCGACCCCGACGGTGACCCCCACGCCGACCGCCACCGCGACGGCCACCCCGACCGCCACCGCGACCCCGACCGCCACCCCGACCACCCCGGCCGGCTGCTCCGGCGCCCCGGCCTGGGACCCGGCCGCCACCTACGCCACCCCGACCAAGGTCTCCTGGAAGGGCCACTACTACACCAGCAAGTGGTGGACCAAGGGCGAGGACCCCACCACCACCGGCCAGTGGGGCGTCTGGACCGACAACGGCCCCTGCTGAACCATCCGAACGCCCGAGCGCATGACGGCCTGACGGACCCGCGCACCACCACCCGCGACACAGACGGTCCGGCCCGCCGGGGGAGCTCCCCCGGCGGGCCGGACCGTTCGCGGTCTCCCGGCGCTCAGGCCAGGTCGTCGGTGCGCCCGAGGGCGTCGGGCTGGGTCTCCTCGATCCGCCGCAGCATCCGGGCCAGCATGCCGGAGAGCACGCTGCGCTCCTCGCCGACGAGGTCCTGGAGCAGCACCTCCTCGAAGACGGCGGCCATCCGCATCGACTCCAGCCACTTGTCGCGGCCGTTCTCGGTCAGCTCGATGATCACCCGGACCCGGTTGGCCTCGTCGCGCTCCCGGGTGACGAGGTCCTCGGCGACCATCCGGTCGATCCGGTGGGTCATCGCGGCCGGGGTGAGCCCGAGCCGCTTGGCCAGCTCTCCCGGGCCCAGCTGGTAGGGGCTCCCGGCGACCACCAGGGCCTTGAGCACCTCCCACTCGGCGGAGGTGATTCCGAGCACAGTCAGCTGCCGGTCGTAGGCGACGCTCATCCGCCGGGCGACCCGGGAGAGGGTCTGCACGATGGTTTCCACCTGGGGGTCCACGTCGGGGAATTCCCGCTGGTAGACGGCCACCTGCTCGGCGATGCCCAGCTCTCGGGCGGTGGCCGGCGCGGGCTTCTCTGCAGTCATGCGGACCAGTGTCGCATGCGGGGTGCACCCCTTAAGCCTTTGACTCCTGACTCTTCCGGTGCTAAGACTTTATATCGTCAGACTTTAGCTCTTAAATCTTCCGGACTTAAGAGTATCCAGCGAAACTCGGCTCGGTGAGCCGGGAGCGACCTCGAAGGGGTGTGCACGGTGACCGGCACGGTGAAGCAGCAGAGGCAGCAGCGTCATGGGGCGGGCGGCCCGCTGCGCCGCGTCCAGATCGGCAACGCGCTCAGTGCGTTCGGCAGCGGGTTCACGATGCCGTACATGTTCGTGTACGTGGACCAGGTGCGGGGGCTGGGCTCGCTGGCCGCCGGGATGGTGTTCACCGTCTTCGCGCTGGCCGCGCTCGCCGTGCTCCCGTTCACCGGCCGCGGCATCGACAAGTACGGCCCGCGCCCGGTGCTGCTGGCCGGCGCCGCGCTCGCCGCCACCGGAGCGTTCGCCTTCGGCCACGCCGCCGGCACACCGGCCCTGCTGGTCTCCTCGTTCCTGTTCGGCGCGGGAGTCACCACCTGCCAGCCGGCGCTCGCCACGATGATCGTCCGCTGCTCGACCCCTGCGACCCGCTCGCACGCCTTCGCGCTGCAGTTCACCCTGATCAACCTGGGGATGGGCATCGGCGCGCTGGTCGGCGGCCAGATCGTGGACGTCGCCGACCCGGCCAGCCTGACCCGGCTGTTCACCATCGAGGCGGCGACCTTCCTGGGTCTGGCCCTCGTCACCGGCACCGCCCGCATCCCGCATGCGGCCCCCGTCCTCGTCCAGGACCAGAAGGGCGGCCCGCAGGGCCTGCGTGCACTGGTCGCCGACAAGGCGATGCTGCGGCTCTGCGTGCTCGCCGGGCTGATCTTCTTCACCTGCTACGGCCAGTTCGAGTCCGGCGTCGCGGCCTTCGCCACCGACACCGTCGGTACCGCGCCCTCCACCCTGGGCATCGCCATCGGCGCCAACGCGCTGACCATCGTGGTGCTGCAGATGTTCATGGTGCGGATCACCGCCCGCCGCCGGCGCACCACCGCGATGGCCGCGGCAGGCGTGGTCTGGCTGGGCGCCTGGGCGATGGCCATGGTCGCCGGCCTGATCCGGACCGAGACCATGGCCGCCACGGTCGCGATCGTCTCGATCTACGCCCTCTTCGGGGTCGGCGAGTCGCTGCTCGCCCCCACCATGGGCCCGATCGTCGCCGATCTCGCCCCGGCCCGGCTGCTCGGCACCTACAACTCCGGGTACGCCCTGGTGAAGCAGGTCGCGATCGCGGTCGGCCCGGCCGTGGGCGTGCTGCTGGTCGGCTCCGGCACCTGGCCGTTCTACCTCGCGGCGATGGCCGGCTCGACCCTGCTGATCGTCGCCCTGGCACTGAAGCTGCGGCCGTACCTCACCGCCGCCCAGGACAACGCGGCCCCGGTCGTGGTCCGCACCGCCCTGCCCGTCCGGGAGCTGCAGACCGCGGCGTGACCCGCCCTGAGCAGCGTCGCGACTGCGCCGTCCGGGTCACCTGGACGGCGCCCGTCGTGCTTGGATTCGTGACCACCGGCACATAGTGTCAGTGGCTGTTGACCGCCCGGCCCCGGCCGGCACAGGCGAGACAGGCGAATCGGCGAGGCTATGACGCAAGCGGCGCTCACGCACCCACCCGCACCACCAGCCCCCGCAGCCCCCGCACCGGCGCTGCGGGGGCTGCTGCGCTGGGCGGCCGACCGGGCCGGCTGGCTCGGGCCGATCGGCGTGGCGCTCTTCGCCGGGATCCTCCGGTTCTGGAACCTCGGCTACCCCAACGCCTTCGTCTTCGACGAGACGTACTACCCCAAGGACGCCTGGTCGCTGCTCCACCAGGGCTACGAGGGGACGTGGCCGGACAGCGCCAACGCCGACATCCTGGCCGTCCCGCAGCACATCCCGCTCACCGCCTCCCCCGAGTTCATCGCCCACCCGCCGCTCGGCAAGTGGGTGATCTCGATCGGCGAGGCGGCCTTCGGGCTGCACCCCTTCGGCTGGCGGTTCATGACCGCGCTGCTCGGCACCGTCACCGTGCTGATGCTGGCCCGGATCGGCCGTCGGCTCTTCGGCTCCACCCTGATCGGCTGCACCGCCGCCCTCCTGATGTCCGTCGACGGCCTCCAGCTGGTGATGAGCCGGGTCGGCCTGCTCGACGGCGTCCAGATGTTCTTCGTCCTCGCCGCCTTCGGCAGCCTGCTGGTCGACCGCGACCGCACCCGCGCGCGGCTGGCCGCCGTCCGCGACACCTACGGCGGCGACACCGTCCGGCTCGGCCGGCGCCCCTGGCGGATCGCCGCCGGGGTGTTCCTCGGCGCCGCCTGCGCGGTCAAGTGGAACGGCGCCCCGGTGCTCGCCGCCTTCGGCCTGCTCACCGTCCTCTGGGACCAGTCCGGCCGCCGCTGGGCCGGCGCCCGCCGCCCCTGGCGCTCGATGCTGCGCCGGGACGCCCTGCCCGCCCTGCTCGCCATGGTCGGCTCCGCCCTGGTGGTGTACGTCGGCGCCTGGGCCGGCTGGCTCGCCGCCGGCGGCAAGTCCGGCGGCGGGTACGACCGGCACTGGGCCGACAGCCGGGCCGGCCTCTCCCCGGACAGCGTCCTCGGCGTCCCGCTGCCGCAGGTCCCGATGAGCTGGGTGCCCGCACCGCTGCGCAGCCTCTGGCACTACCACTCGCAGATGTACGACTTCAATACCGGGCTGAGCACCCCGCACACCTACCAGTCCAACCCGTTCAGCTGGCTGGTCCAGGGCCGTCCGGTCTCCATGTACTGGGAACAGGTGCCGAACGGACAGCACGGCTGCACCGCGTCCGGCGGCTGCGCCGCGCAGATCCTCGGCCTCGGCACCCCGCTGCTCTGGTGGACGGCCTGCTTCGCCCTGGCCTACCTGCTCTGGCGCTGGTTCTTCCGCCGGGACTGGCGCTCCGGCGCGGTGCTCTGCGGCGTCGCCGGGGTCTACCTGCCGTGGTTCCAGTACCAGGAGCGGACGGTCTTCTCGTTCTACATGGTCGTGCTGGTGCCGTTCCTCTGCCTGGCCGTCGCCCAGATGCTCGGCGCGGTGCTCGGGCCGCAGGGCTGTTCGCCCGAACGGCGCCGGATCGGCGCGGCCGGGGCCGGGCTGATCGTGCTGGCCATCGTCGGCTGCTTCGCCTTCTTCTACCCGCTCTACACGGCGGAGGTGATCCCGATGACGTCCTGGCAGGACCGGATGTGGTTCACCAGCTGGATCTGACCCCCGTGACCCCGGCGGAGGCGGTGCTGGCGGCGGGCAGCGGCCAGCTGCTGCCGGTCACCCCGGTGCTCGGGGTGGTCACCGCCGTCCTTCTGGCCGCCGCCGTGGCCGTGGCGGGGTGGGGCCTGCTCGGCCACGGGCACGCGGTGCTCCGGGCCGGCCTGCGCGCGGTGGTGCAGCTGGCCGCCGTCGCGCTGGTGATCACCTGGGTGGTCGGCTCGCTCTGGTGGTCGGCGCTGTTCGTGCTGCTGATGTTCGCGGTCGCGGTGCGGACGGCCGGCCGGCGGATGACCCCCGGGCCGGAGTGGAGGTGGGCGGCCGCGCCGATCGGCGCCGGGGTGCTCCCGGTGCTCGCGCTGCTGCTGGGCGTCGGACTGCTGCCTCCGAAGGGCCTCTCGGTCATCCCGGTCGCCGGCATCCTGATCGGCGGTGCGCTCACCGCCACCTCGCTGGCCGGCCGCCGCGCCCTGGACGAGCTGCGCCAGCGCCACGGTGAGGTGGAGGCGGCGCTCGCGCTGGGCTTCGAGGCGCGGGACGCCCGGCTGGAGATCTGCCGCACCGCCGCCGCCACCTCGCTCGTCCCGGCCCTCGACCAGACCCGGACGGTGGGCCTGGTCACACTGCCCGGCGCCTTCGTCGGCATGCTGCTCGGCGGTGCCACCCCGGCGCAGGCGGGTGCGGTGCAGCTGTTCGTGCTGGTCGCGCTGCTGGCGGTGGAGTCGGTCGCGATCGTGGTGGTGCTGGAGCTGGTCGCCCGCGCGCTGGTGGGGGCGGAGCCCGTGCACGGGGGCGTCCGGTAGGCTGGTGGGCGTTGAAGGGGAGTAGCCCTCCACCGGACCGTCGACATACTGGCCCCTCGCGGGCCCGGCGCCCGGGGCACGCGTCGTTCTCGGCGTGCCGGCGAGACCTTCGGCCGCAGTGCTGTGAATCTGTCCAGTGCTGTCGGGCCGAAGCGTCCCCCAGCGGAGCTGCCGAGGCCGGGCAGCCCGACCGAGGGAAACCGAACCCCCGATGAGCAAGCGAATCACCAGAAGGCGCGTACGGGCGCACGCCCCTGCCGGGCGAAGCGGGGCGGGCGCATGAGCCTGGCCGTTCTCGCCATCACCTTCGGCATCGTCTTCCTGGCCGAGCTGCCGGACAAGACCGCCCTGGCCAGCCTGATGCTCGGCGCCAAGTACCGCGCGAGCCACGTCTTCGCCGGCATCGCCGCGGCCTTCGCCCTCCAGGTCGGCATCGCCCTGGTCGCCGGCCACCTGCTCTCGCTGCTGCCGCACCGCTGGGTGGAGGGGGTCACCGGCGTGCTGTTCCTGGCCGGGGCCGCCATGCTGCTCTTCCACGGCGGGGGCGACGACGAGGACGGCCACGCCGCCAAGGAGCCGTCCGCCAACAGCTTCTGGAAGGTCGCCGGGGCCAGCTTCGTGGTCGTCGCGATCGCCGAGTTCGGCGATCTCACCCAGATCATGACCGCCAACCTGGCCGCCAAGTACGCCGACCCGCTCGCCGTCGGCCTCGGTGCCTGGCTGGCGCTCTGCGCCGTCGCCGGGATCGCCATCGTGGGCGGCCAGAAGCTGCTGAAGCACGTGCCGATGAAGGTGATCATCCGGGTGGCGGCCGGCGTGATGGTCCTGATGGCCGGCGTCAGCATCTTCCAGGCGGTCACCGGCTGACACCCGGTCAGCAGCCCGGGTCGGCCTCCAGGGCGGCCCGGGTCTTGGGCCCGTAGACGTTGTTCTCGCCCTTGATCCGGTTGTAGCGCTGGTAGTCGCTCAGCACGGTCTGGGTCCAGTAGTCGAAGGTGCCGGTGATGATCGACTTGTCGACTATTCCACATTCGGCGACCCACAGGCGCTGCTGCATGTCCTTGACGTCCGGGCCGGTCATGTTCAGCTGGAGCACCCGGATCGTCGGGGTCGGGGTGGGGGTCGGCGTCGTCGCCGTGGGGGTCGGCGTCGGGGTGGGGGTCGGGCTCGGCGCGGGCGGCGGGGTGGTCGGCGCCGGGGGAGCGGGCGCCGCCGGCGGCGTCGCGGCCGTGGCAGTCGGGGTTGCCGTCCTGGTCGGGCTCGGCTTGGCGGTCCTGGTCGCGGTCGGGCTCGGCGTGTCGCCGGCCGACGGCGGCGGTGCGCTCGGGCTCGGAACCGGCGGGGTGGTGGGGTCGACCGGCGCGGGCGCCAGGGTCGTCGAGGGCGCCGGCTGCGCCTGGTGGCCCGGCTCGGCGGAGGGCGTCACCGCGTACGCCAGGCCGACGGTGAGCGCCAGCAGTCCGGCGCCGGCCGCGATCAGCAGCGCCCTGCGCCGGACCGTCGGGCTCCCCTCCGCCTGCTCCGCCGCTCGGCGGGCGGCCCGGCCGCCGGTGCTGGTCGCGGGCCCGGCGGGGGCGGAGTGCTCGAACGGGAAGAGGCCGATCTCGCCGCCGTCGGCAGGGGGCTGCTGGTACTCGTCCTGGTGGTACCCGTCCTGCCGGTAACCGCCCTGCCGGGGCGCCGGCATGACGGGGGGCAGCACGGTGGTCGCGTAGGCGTCGGCGTCCGGGCCGGCCGGCGGGACGGGCGGCAGGACGGTCGTCGCGGGTGCGGCGGGCGGGCCTGTCGGAGGCTGGACCGGCGGCAGCACGGTGGTGGCGAACGGGTCCGCCGAGACGCCGCCCGCCACGATGCCGCCCACCGGAACGCCGCCCGACGGGGTGTCCGCGACCTGTCCGACGGCCTGCGGCACGTACGGCCGCACCAGCGGCGGGCCTTCGAGGTGCGGCAGGACGGCGGTCTCGGTCAGGCCCGGGTCCGGGAGGCACCCGCACCCGGCGGAGCGTGCGGTGCCGCACGTCGGGCAGTGCTGGTCCGGCATCGGCCGGTCCTCCTCGGTCTCGGATCAGTTCTCGTGTGCCCCCGACGCGTTCCCGGGCGGGTGCTCCCGGACGGCTGCTCGGACGTGCTCCCCGAGGCACGTGCCCGGACGTGTGCTCCCGGGGGCGAACGCGCCTGATTATGCAGGACGTCTCCGAGGGGGGACAGGGGCGTCCGGCCCGCTCTGGGGGTGTTGTGCCGGTTGGTGGTGGTTGGGAGTTGAAGAACGGTCGGCGAGCCCGGCCCGTCACCCGGATGGCCGCCGTTCTTACGTTCGGCTCAACTGGACGGCGCAAACCAGGGCGATTCTGACAGCATGGTGAACCGGGAGTGATCGTCCGCATGGACCCCGGCCGGCCGGGGCCCGCCACCCCGGGCCCGCGCCCCGCCCCGGGCCCGCGACCCCCTACGGAGACCCCATGACGGATCCGATCGCCGCGTCCGACCGGAGCCCGGCGGGCGAGCCGGGCCCGCCGGAGGTCACCGTCCCCAACCTCTGGGTCCCGATCGGCGCCCTGCTGCTGGCGATGCTGCTCGCCGCGCTCGACCAGACCATCGTCTCCACCGCACTGCCCACCATCGTCAGCGACCTCGGCGGCCTGGAGCACCTCTCCTGGGTGGTCACCGCGTACATGCTCGCCTCCACCGCGGCCACCCCGCTCTGGGGCAAGCTCGGCGACATGTACGGCCGGAAGCGGTTCTTCCAGGCCTCGATCGTGATCTTCCTCCTGGGTTCGGTGCTCTGCGGCATCTCCCAGAACATGGGCGAGCTGATCGCCTTCCGCGCCCTCCAGGGCCTCGGCGGCGGCGGGCTGATGGTGCTGTCGCAGGCCATCGTCGGCGACCTCGTCTCCCCCCGGGACCGCGGCAAGTACCAGGGCCTCTTCGGCGCCGTCTTCGGCGTCACCAGCGTGCTGGGCCCGTTGCTCGGCGGCCTCTTCGTGGACAACCTCAGCTGGCGCTGGGTCTTCTACATCAACCTGCCGATCGGCGTGGTCGCCCTGGTGGTGATCGCCGCCGTGCTGCACGGGGCGGAGGTCAAGCGGCGGCACCGGATCGACTACCTGGGCACCGTGCTGATCGCCTCGGTGGCCACCTGCCTGGTGCTGATGACCTCCCTCGGCGGCACGACGTGGGCGTGGAACTCCTGGCAGATCGTCGGCCTCGGCGTGCTGGGCCTCGTCCTGCTGGTCGCCTTCGTCGCGGCCGAACGGGCCGCCGACGAACCGGTGCTGCCGCTGCGGCTGTTCCGTTCGCAGACGTTCAGCCTGGTCGCCGTCATCTCCTTCGTGGTCGGCTTCGCCATGTTCGGCGCGCTCACCTACCTGCCGACCTTCCTCCAGGTGGTCATGCAGGTGTCGCCGACCATGTCCGGCATCCACATGCTGCCGATGGTGCTCGGCATGCTGCTCACCTCGATCGGCTCCGGCCAGATCGTCGCCCGCACCGGCCGCTACCGGATCTTCCCGATCGCCGGAACGGCCGTCACCACCGTGGGCCTGCTGCTGCTCTCCCGGCTGGACGAAAACACCAGCACCTTCGAGATGAGCTGCTACTTCCTCGTCTTCGGCCTGGGCCTGGGCCTGGTGATGCAGGTGCTGGTGCTGATCGTGCAGAACTCCGTCGGCTACCAGGACCTCGGCGTCGCCACCGCCGGAGCCACGTTCTTCCGCTCCATCGGCGCGTCCTTCGGCGTCTCCATCTTCGGCACGCTCTTCGCGTCCGGGCTGAACGACCGGCTGCGGGACGCCCTCGCCGGAGTGCCGCTGCCGCCCGGCTTCAACCCCGGGGCGGTCAGCTCCGACCCGCGCGTCATCACCGTGCTCCCCGCCGACGTGCAGGCCGGGATCCACCACGCGTACGCCGAGTCGATCACCCGGGTCTTCCTGTACGCGGTGCCGGTCGCCCTGGTCGCCTTCGTGCTCTCGCTCTTCCTGCGCGAGCAGAAGCTCCGCGCGACGGTGACCACGCCCGACCTCGGCGAGTCGATCGGCCTCAACCCGGTCGAGCGCTCCTCGCTGGACGAGATCGCCCGCGCCCTCTCGGTGCTGAGCGGCCGGGAGGCCCGGCACGACCTGTTCCGGAGGATCACGGAGTCGGCCGGGCTCGACCTCAAGCCGGCCTCCAGCTGGCTGCTGCTGCAGATGTACCACCACGGCTCGGTCGAGCCCACCGGGCTGGCCGAGCGCCGGACCGTCCCGACCGCGGTGGTCGAGGAGGCCGTTGGCGAGGTCGAGCGCCGGGGGCTCGCCTCGCGCACCGCCGGCCTCCCGCTGCGGCTCACCGAACCGGGCGAGGTGGTGGCGCTGCGGCTGGTGGCCGCGCGGCGGGAGCAGCTCGCCGAGCTCCTCGGCGACTGGGACGAGAAGCAGTACACGGACCTCGCCGACCTGCTGACCCGGCTGTCGTCCGGGCTCTGCGCCGACCTGCGCGACCGGCCGGACCGGGTCGGCCCGGAGCGCCCGTACCCGGGGGAGGGGCGTTCGTCCTGAACGCCCCTCAGGGGGAGCCGAACCAGCGCGGGGTATCGAGGCGGAACGGGTCGCCGGGGGCGAGCGCGCGCAGGTCCGTCTCCAGGGCGCGCAGTCGCTCCTCGCCGAGCGTGGCGGACCACTGCGCTCGCAGTTCGTCGAAGATCCGGGCGGAGCGGACGAGGCAGTCGACGCCGCGCGCGGTGAGCCGGACCACCTTGCGGCGGGCGTCGGCCGGGTCGCTGCCGCGCTCGACGTAGCCGAGCTGTTCGAGCTGCTCGACGGTCTTGCCGGCGGCCTGCTTGGAGACGCCGAGCCGGCGGCCGAGTTCGACGGCGGTGGTGCCGTCGGGGCCGATCGCCTGGAAGACGAAGCCGTGCATCGGCCGGAGGTCGGGGTGCCCTTCGAGGGCGATGCGCTCGTGCAGTTCGTCGATGATCACGCGGAAGGCGAGGAGGAGCCGCAGCGGCAGCTCGAAGCCGGGGGGCGGCGGGGAATCGCTTGACACGATAGACAACCTCATTGACCATATAGACAACGCAGTTGTCCATTCTAGGGGGTTGCCACACATGTCTGCCATCCGTCCCGTCATCGGCTCCGTCATCCGCCAGGCCGAAGCCCGTCGCACCGAGACACCCAACGGCGTCATGACCACATTCGCCTCGCCCACCCAGGGCGGCGCCGCGCTGGCCATGTGGCACGTCGACATGCTGCCGGGGCGCCAGGGGCCGCTGCACGCCATGGACACCGAGCAGGTCTGGACGTTCCTGACCGGGGACGTCGTGATCGACCTCGCCGGGGAGGAGGTCGCGGTCGCGGCGGGCGACACCGTCGTCCTGCCGGCGGACGTCGCCCGTCAGCTGCGGACCTCGTCCGGATTCACCGCCGTGGTGGCCTCGCCCACCCCGTCCGTGGCCTACAACCCGGACGCCGTCACCCCGGAGGGCGCCTGCGGTCTGGCCCCGCGGGACGACCAGCGGGTCGTCCCGCCGTGGATCGCCTGATGCAGCAGGACACTCCCGCACCGCGGTGAGCGCGGTACGGGAGTGTCGGGTGCTGGTGCAGGGTGCTGGTGCCGGGTGTCAGCACCAGGGGGTGTCAGTCGAGGCGGACCTGGCCGCCGCGGTCCAGCTGGTCCACGATGCCCCAGGAGGCCTCGTTGTTGCGCAGGTTCGCGGTCAGGCTGCCGCCGCGGCCGCCGGGGACGTAGTTGGCGTCACCGTAGAACCACGGGTACACCCAGACGCCGATGGTCGAGTTGGTGGCGTTCTCGACGGAGGCGGCGTTGTTGCGCACCTTCTGGCCGTAGCCCGCCGAGCCGTACTGGTCCTGCTTCCAGAAGGTCTCGTTGATCTCGCCGCTCTGGACGGTGTACTCCATCGTCATGGCGCCCTCGGCGCTCGGCGAGTAGTAGATGCACAGGGTGACGTAGGCGCCGTTGCTGTCCTTGCAGCGGACCGGGTTGCTCCAGGTGCTCCACCCGTTGATCCAGGTGACGCTGTCGGCGTTGGCCTGGGCCGCGCCGGTGAGCATGGTGGTACCCGCGATGGCGAGGGCCGCCGCGCCGGTGGCCAGACGACGGCCGGTCGACTTCAGCTTCATGTGGTGGTTGTGCTCCTTCGCTCGGTGGAGGGTTGCCGGGCCGGCGGATCCGGTCCGCGGCCCGGCTGCCGGGGCCGCCGGTCGTGGCGGCCCCGGCACGGCCCCGTCCGTGGGGTGGTTCGGGGTGGCTGTAGTGGCGGGGAGGTCAGGGGAGCTCAGGGGAGCTCAGGGGGTGGCGGGCGCGGGGGAGGACCAGTCGTGGTCGAGCAGCCGCCCGAGCGAGCCCACCTCGGAGTCGAGGGTCGCCTTCACGCCGGCCAAGTCCTTCGCGTGCTTGGCGATCGCCGCATTCTGCAGAGTGGACTCGGAGGCGAACCAGATCCCGGTCAGGTTGGTCCGGCCCTTGCAGTCGACGTCGGCCACGGCCTGGGCGATCTCCGCGCTGCCCGGTGCCGGGTCCTTCATCGTCGTGACGGTCGCCGGCGCCGTCAGCGGATCCGGGATGTCGAAGCCGCGGCCCTTCATGCAGTCCACCCAGGCGGTGGTGGCCGCGACGACCTCGGGCGCGGTCCTCGACCCGGTGAAACTGCCCGACTTGATGTCGGTCACCACGCCCTGCAGGCTGCTTCCGGGCCCCTGCGGGCCGCCGACGGCCCCCGGCAGGACGCGGTCGAGCTCGGCGAAGCAGCCACCCTCCGGCAGGAGCTTTCCCTGGTACGAGGTCACCCGGGAGCCGCGGGCCGGGTCGACGCCGAGCAGCACGGTCTGGGCGGCGGCGGGCAGTGCGGACAGCGAGACCGGCGGCGCCGGGGTGGCCTGCTCGGACGCGGCCTGCGGCAGGTGGTAACCCCACCGGGCCGCGCTGTCAGCATCGGTGATGCCGTAACGGCGGTTCATCAGCGTGAAGGCGTTCACACCCGGGCCGTCCGGCCCTGGCTTGGCCGGCACCGGGTAGTCCAGCCCGTACCGCTTCATGCAGGAGCCGGTGGCGGCCTTGCGCACCCAGTCGAACTGCACCGACTGGACCGCCGTCAGCATGTACTGCTCGATGGGCAGGTGGAGTTCGGCGATGCCCGTGCCCGCCGTGGGCGGCGCCACCGGAGCGGTGGGCGGTGCGGCGATCGGTGGCACCGCGGACGTGGCCGTTGCCGTGGCGCAGCCGCTCACCAGTGCGAGTAGGGCCAGCAGCCCCGCCCCGAGGCCGGCGGGGTGCGCTTCGCGGGGAGTACGGCTGCGGCCTGTCCTCTCACTGCGGCGCAACGGCATGGCGGATCGCTCCTCGGGTCCGGTCTGGGTCTGGTCGGCCCGGGCGCGGTCCTGGGAGGAGGGCGGTCGCGGCGCACCTCACGGGAGGCGGCGACCCGGCCCGGCGCCGGGCGTTTGCCCAGCGTAGGGGAGCCGCCGGACGGTGATCGCGCCCCGGACTCCGGTGGGACGCACCGCATTTCGTCTCACCGCCGGGACCTGCGGTTTGGGACGGCCGACAGCGTCCGAATGGAGACGTCCCACGGTGTTCCGGGGGCGCGGCTCGCCCGCGGAGGCCGCGCGGCCCCGCACCCGGCCGAGGCGTCAGGTGTAGGAGACTGCAGCTGACACAGACGAGGGCCGGAGCCCGACGCGGGCCCCGGCGGACGAGGAGGTGCGGCATGTCCGTGGTGAAGATCAACGTGCTGACTGTTCCGGTCGAGCAGCGCGAGGTGCTGGAGAAGCGGTTCGCCTCGCGGGCCGGGACGGTCGAGAACTCGGACGGCTTCGAGTGGTTCGAGCTGCTCCGCCCGGTCGAGGGGACCGATCAGTACCTCGTCTACACCCGCTGGCGCAGCGAGGACGACTTCAAGGCCTGGATGGAGGGCCCCATGCAGGCCGCCCACCGCCAGGGCCCGCCCGCCGCGGAGGGCGAGGCCCCGAAGCGGCCGGCCGCCTCGGGCTCCACGCTGTGGTCCTTCGAGGTCGTCCAGTCGACGGGGCCGAAGGCCTGAGGGTCGTGCTTGTGAGCGGCGCGCCCCGGGCTCTCAAGGCCCCGGGGCGCGCGGTTCGTCGGGATCAGCGGGTTTTGGGGGCGCGGGTGGCGCCCACGCGCGCGGCGTAGCCCGTGACCGCGACGTCGCCCACCCCGCCGACCGGGGTCATGTTCGGAAGTACGGTGACGAACCGGATGCCCAGCCCGGCCTGCTCGGACTCCTCGGCGCCGTACTGGCGCAGGTAGCGGATGGCGGCCTTGGCCCTGGCGTACCCGCCGCTGATCGGTGAGCCGCCGAGCGCGGCTCCGCTGGACATCGACAGGACCAGGCTGCCCGGGGCCAGCGGCTCCCGCAGAGCGGCTCCGGTCCAGGTGAAGACGTGCCGGGTGTCGACCTCCCAGTTGCGGCTGAAGGTCTCCCAGGTCTGCTTCTGTACGGGTGCCATGTGCGGCGTGGCCCCGGCGTTGAGGACGAGCAGGCCGGGGCGGTGGGTGCGGATGACCTCTGCGGCGAGGGCCTTGTCGGTGGCGTCGGCGGCGATTGGCTGAAGCCCTCGCCGAGCTCTTCGCGTACGGCGAGCGGTGCCTGCTCGTCGCGGGCAATACCGACGACGCGGACCCCGTGAGTGACGAGCACGGCGGCGATCGCGCGCCCGAAGCCACGGCTCGCACCGGTGACGACGGCGGTCCGGATTGGATCTGACATGGGGGGCTCCACGGTGCTGGTCGGGTTCGGTCGCCATCAGGACCAGCCGCGAGCGGGAAACCGTCGCCGCCGCGGGAAGCTTTTTTGGCGTTCCGCACGGTGGCGCCACCGCGTGGATCGGATCACGCCGCCGCGGCGTACAGGACCTCGCGGCGGCCGGGGACGGATCCGCCGCTTAGCACTTGCGCGCCCCATCTTCGGGTGCCGTTTCCACAGATCACCGTTTCGTCGTACGCCATAGAATGCCATCAAATGCCCTGAAATCTCCGCAGATCGGTGAGGTAGCTTGTGAGCCATGGCCACTCATGTGAAGCGGGCGTTCAAGTACCGCTTCTATCCGACGGATGTGCAGGCAGCTGAGCTGTCACGCACGTTCGGGTGTGTGAGGAAGGTCTACAACCTGGCGCTGGAGGCCCGGACTGCGGCATGGCGGCGGGGTGAACGGGTCAATTACAACGGCACCAGCGCGATGCTGACGGGGTGGAAGAAAACCGGGGAGCTGGCCTACCTCGCGGAGGTGTCATCGGTTCCGTTGCAGCAGGCGTTGCGGCACTTGCAGGGGGCGTTCACCAACTTCTTCGGGAAGCGGGCGAAGTATCCGACGTTCAAGTCGAAGAAGAAATCCCGGCGCTCGGCCGAGTACACCAGTTCCGCGTTCCGGCTCCGGAGCGGTGAGCTCACGTTGGCCAAGATGACGGAACCTCTGGCGATCGTATGGTCGCGCCCGCTGCCGGAGGGCGCGGTGCCGACCACGGTCACGGTGTCGCAGGACAGTGCCGGGCGCTGGTTCGTATCGATGCTGTGCGACGACCCGCGCGTCACTCCCCTACCCCGTGCCGACGCGGCTGTGGGGATCGACGTCGGCGTCGTGTCGCTGGTAACGCTCTCCACCGGAGAGAAGATCGCCAACCCCCGGCATGAGCGCAGGGACCGGGAGCGTCTGGTCAAGGCCCAGCGGGAGCTGTCCCGCAAGGCCAAGGGCTCGAACAACCGGGAGAAGGCCCGCAGGAAGGTCGCCCGCGCGCACGCGCGGATCGCCGACCGACGCCGGGACTTCCTTCACAAGCTCACCACCCGACTCGTCCGCGAGAACCAAACGGTCGCGATCGAGGACCTCGCGGTCCGCAACATGCTCAAGAACCACCGCCTGGCCCGCGCCATCAGTGACGCGAGCTGGAGTGAGCTGCGGACCATGCTGGAGTACAAATGCGCTTGGTACGGCCGTGACCTGGTGACCATCGATCGGTGGTTCCCCAGCTCCAAACTGTGCTCGGCTTGCGGCACCATCGCAGCGACCATGCCGCTCAACGTCCGGGCATGGCACTGCGCCTGCGGCGCACACCACGACCGGGACGTGAACGCGGCCCGCAATATCCTGGCCGCCGGACTGGCGGTTGCAGCCTGTGGAGACGGTGTAAGACCTCAACGGAGCACTCCGGGCGGGCGGTCGTCGGTGAAGCAGGAAGTAGTCCCACCGCAGCGCACACGCGCAGCGGCTCAGCTGCGAGGCTGAGGGGAATCCCCCTTCTTCATGACTCTTTCCCAATGGAGTCCTTTATGAGGGGGAGGAGGTCAACGTATCCCCACGCATGCGCCCGGGTAGACGATCCTGGACAACGGCCACGTCGTGCAGAAGCACTCGCTGTCGTGGGCCGCCCGGGTTGCTGAGCTACTTCCTCAGTCTCCCCGACGGAGCCCGCGAGGACGTACAGACCTTGGCGGCGAGGAGCGTTGAGGGGCGGGCGGTGGTGGCCCGGGCGCTGCGCGAGCTGGAGGAAGCCGGCCACTGTTGGGTGCGTGCCGCGAATCTGGCCAGATCTCCTTCCGAGTCAGCACTGGTCGGGCGGAAGAGATTCGCGAGGCTGGTTTGTTCGAGCTGTCCCAGCATGGCACCACTGTAGTCACGCCCGAACCCCCGGGGGATCTGTTCGAACCGCGCCAGGCCTGTGCGCGGTATGCCGAGACTTGGAGGCATCACCGGATCTACCCTGGGCGCATGGCCCTTGATCCTGCCTTGCCCGTAGGTCGGCGCATTCAGTACTACCGAGAGCGTGCCGGGAAGTCGCGTCCGGTGCTGGCCGGTCTGCTGGGCCGGTCCGCAAGCTGGCTCAAGCAGCTGGAGAACGGCGCACTGCTGCCTCCACGGCTCCCGATGCTGGTGCGGATCGCGCAGCACCTGGGGATTGATGACCTCTCCCTGCTGACCGGCGACGTCAGCGTGCCCAGGGCGTTGTACTCCGGTATAGAGCATTCGGCGCTGTCGTCGGTCCGGAGGGCGGTTGACGGTGCGCCCTTGGGGCTTGCCGGTGGACCTGCTCCCAACCTGGACCACGTTGCTGTCCAGTTGTCCAACGCCTGGCAGACCAGGATGAGCAGAGGAGATCACCGGACGGCACTGGCGGAGTTGCTGCCGCCTCTCGTCGTGGCGGCCTCTGCGGCTGCGTCCCATCCGGAGTGCGGGGATAGGCGTCGCGCCGGGGTGCTTTATGCGAGCGCGCTGAACCTCACGCAGATGTACGCGGCGTTCCAGGGTGACGGAAACCTCGTGTGGAGGGTCGCGGAGCGGGCGCTCGCGACCGCCCGGGCGTCGGGGGACCCTGCTGCGATGGCGCAGGCCTGTTGGTTCCTGGTTGAGGCGTTCCGCAAGTCGGGTCAGTGGGACAGTGCTCAGTCGCTGACGGAGGATGTACTCCGGCTGCTCGACCCGATCCGGACCGAGTCCCCGGAGCTCGCGGCTGCCTGGGCGGACATGGCGTTTCATGCTGCTATCACCCACGCCGTCGCCGGCGAAGCAGGCGACGCGTGGGGGTGGGTCGATCGGGCATCAGCTGTCTCGGAGACTCTTCCCGAGGGCTTTTGGAGTCCGGCGACCTCCGGGTCCCGCTCGGCCGTGGCACTTCATTCCGTCACGGTTGCTGTCGAGCTGCGGCAGACAGGTACAGCACTGAGGTGGGCACGGCGAATTCCGGCGGCAGAGGTCAAGGCTGTTCCACGTCGTGGCCGTCATTTGATTGAGGTTGCACGAGCGCACGCCCTCCGCGGAGAAGCGGAGACCGTTGCGGAACTGTTGGCCGATGCCGTGGCGGTGGCTCCCGAAACGGCGCGGTGGAACGAGGAGACGCGCGCGATGGTGCGGCAGTTGATCGATGGCTCGCCGTCGGTTCAGCCCGCAGGCAGGCGCCTCGCCGACTCCATCGGCATGGCGGCGTAGGAGCAAACAGAACAAGGGGCAGAGACCCTGCCCCGCCGCTCCGTGATCGGCCCGTAGCGTCGTGTGACGTTACGGGCTTTCGCTGTAAGGGAGCGACTATGGCAAGGCGGGCGACCGGCGACGACGTGCAGCCGGTTCCGAAGCGCGGGGGATCCCAGAAGCAGTCTCGGGGCTGGAGCCCCTTGGACGACTATCGGGCCGCCAGACGCAATGCGGGATACGCGGCCGCCGCCGAGACCCTGAACCGGGACGCCGTCCTCGCGCACTGCGAGTGCGTTAACTGCGTCTCTGTGGAGGCGTCGTGAGTGCCGGCGAGCTGGAGCCGGTGGACCCGTGGCTGTCCGTGCTCGGTGCCCCGCAGCGGCACCGAGCACGAATTCTGCGCCAGGCGATCACCGCAGGCGAACCTGCCATGGTCGAAGGGTGCCTGCTGTGTGCGGAGTTGGACGCGCGAAAGGCTTCCGCTCGGGCTGCCTTCGACCACTCCGGGGCCGTGGACGCGCGGGTGCTGATGCGCCGCCACCACGGGAGTGCGCACCAATGACGGACGACGGGCTGGACAGCGGAGGCATCCGCGACACCCGTCGGCTTGCCGCTGCGTTTGCCGTCTCCGTCGCAGGCGTCGTGGTGGTCGCCGCGATGCTGCTGACGTTCTGCCGCGCGGGTGGCGCGTAGGCGCTACTCCAGCTCCCGCCCCGGCCGCCGGATCCTGGCAGCGAACAAGCGGCCCGAGCGGGTCCACATCACCGAACGTCCTCACCGCCAACGAGCGTTGGGGAGAACCTCAGTGTGAGGAGACACAAGTATGACGACTCCGCCGCCGCAGCAGCCCGAGCGACACCCCACCCCGAGGCCCCCGGACCGGTAGGCCGGCCGCCGGGTGCGGCTTACGACCCACCCCCCGGCGCATCCATCGATCGACTCACGAGAGAGGACAGCCATGGGAAAGCACGGCGGAGGATCAGGCGGCGACAGCCCCGGCAAGGCCGGTGGCGGTAAGGGGGGTGGGCACTCGGGCAAGCCGGACACCGCTCCGCACGACGGCAGGCGCGACGCGCCGCCCACCAACCTGCCCAAGCCGGCGAAGCCCTGAGGACGTCATGAACTGGAACGAACTCACCAACTCACTGCGCGAGTCCGGCGCCCTGTCGGCCGACTGGGAGCCGGCCTTCCGAGCCGTGCCGCGCCGGCTGTTCATGCCGAACTCGTTCTTCCGCGAGGGCGAATGGATCGACCGGACGACCGACCCCGTCCGCTGGTACGACCTGGTGGCCTCCGATCTGCCGCTCGTCACCCAGCTGTACGAGGGCTCCACCACCCCGTCCTCCTCCAGCTCGATGCCCACGGTGGTCGCCCGGATGCTCCGCCACCTCGACGTCTCTGAGGGTATGCGGGTGCTCGAAGTCGGTGCCGGGACGGGCTGGACGGCCGGGCTGCTCGCTCACCGGCTCGGCGCCGAGAACGTCATCACCGTCGAGGTCGACACCGATATCGCGGCCGAGGCCCGCCGGCGCCTCCGGGCCAACAGCCTGCGCGCCATGGTGATTGCCGACGACGGCACGCTCGGCCACCCGCAGCGCGCGCCGTACGACCGCGTCCACGTCACGGCGGCGGTGCAGCGCGTACCCGTCGCCTTGATCGAGCAGACGGCGCCGGGCGGCGTGGTCCTGGTGCCCTACGGCACGCCGTTCTGCAACGGCGGCCTGCTGAAGCTGACCGTGGCCGAGGACGGCCTTTCGGCGAGCGGGCCGTTCATGGAGGACGTGGCGTTCATGTGGGTGCGCGACCAGCGGCCGGAGACGGACGCGTTCGACATCGAGGACGTTCGCCACGGCCCCTCCGGCCTCGATCCCGCAGAGGTGGCCGAGCAGACGGACGCGGCGTTCGCCGTCGGTCTGCGGCTGCCCGGCCTGCTGCGGCAGGACGTGGCGGCCGACTACGACCGCTTCGGCACCGGCCGCCTTGAGGCCTGGGACGGCGTCTCCTACGCACACTGCCGTTTCGCCGACTGGGACGGCGGGCACGCGGTGTCCCAGTCGGGGCCCCGCAACCTCTGGGACGAGATCACGGCCGCGCTCGCCTGGTGGGTGCGCCAGGGGCAGCCCGCTCTCACCCGTTTCGGCCTGACGGTCACCGCCGCCGGTGAGCACCGCCCGTGGTTGGACGAGCCGGACCAACTGATCGGCTGACCCGTGGGGTTGGTCGTGTTCCGCCCGCCCTTGCCGCGCTACGGCGAAAGGGCGGGCGGGCCCCGCGTCGGATCACCTCACAGGGTGTCCTTCACCTTGATGTAGCCCTCCTCTACGACGAACTGCTGGTTGGGGTTGCCGGCCCCGCACTGGTAGATGAAGGCGTTGTCGTTGTTGTTGCGCGTTCCGCCGACGTCCAGGCACATCTCCTGGGCGGTGCCGAGGGTCGACTCCAGGACGAACGAGCCCCGGCGCAGCAGCCAGGACTGGTTGGCGGTGGCCGCGTCGGAGTACTCGCAGGCCCAGATGCGGACGTTGTCGCCGTTGAAGCCGGTGTTGTCGGCGTCGAGGCACATCTCCGGGTTGGTGCCGACGGTGTCGGCGACCTTGACCCGGCCCTCGTCGAGGACGAACCGCTGGTTGGTGTGGTCGAGGCACTGCCAGATCCGGGCGTTGTCGGCGTTGAACCGGGTGTTGCCGATGTCCAGGCACATGCCCTTCGGCACGCGCGGCGGGGTGGCGACGTTCAGGGTGCCGTCGGTGATCGTGTAGTCGGTGCCGTTGTTCGGGTCCCGGTAGCGGAAGCTGCCGTTGCCGCGCGGGAGCGTGGTGTTGGCCGGTGCCGAGGCGTCCACGGTGACCTGCGGGGAGAAGCGGAAGTACCCGTTGGACGGCCAGCCGCTGCGGCCGCCGTTGAGTCCGTAACCCTCGCAGGTGAGCGTTCGGCCGGCGTTGCTGAGCGTGCAGTTGCGCAGGCCCGCATTGTTGCCGGTCCAGGAAGAGCCGTCGCCGCTGTACTGGGTGGGGACGGTGGACTGCGGGGCGAAGGTGGTGTTGCCCGGCGCGGTGAACACGGCCGACATGCCGGAGGGGGGAAGGAGGCCGGGCCCGCCGGTGTTCTGGTACGTCCACGGCACCGCGGCGGTCTGGCCCGGGGCGATCGTCACGGTGGTCGGGGCGTCCCGGCCGATGAAGGTCACGGCGGCGGCGGGTGACGCGAAGGCGCCGGCGAGCGCCAGGGACGTCAGGGCCACGGTCGCCGCACGGGCGACGCCCCGGTTGAGGGAACTCACGAACTCGACTCCATTTCCTGGACGGCAGGTGCGGTCGAGATATTCGTGGACGAACCGGCCCTTCGGGGCTGTGGGTCACGCCCGCGTCGCGGGATTCACCTGGAAGAGGTGTGTTCCCGCTCGGGGACGCCGCCACCTGGCGGCGGGCGGAACTCCACGGGTGCGGCAAAGGCGGCTCGGCGGGTGGCCCGGCGCAGGGCACGCAGGACGGGGGTGCCGAGCGTGAGGCAGAGGACGACGGTGAGGGTGGCGCGGGGGAGGTCCCAGCCGAGGGAGGTGGTGAGGCAGTAGGCGGCGAAACGCACCAGGTTGGCGCCGACCGGGTCACCGGGGACGAAGGAGATCGAACTCGCCAGACCGGCGATGTAGGGCCAGCCCTGGAGGTTCATGATCGTGCCGTAGAGCACGGAGGACAGCGCCCCGTAACCGGCCAGCAGGGCGAGTTCGCGGCGGCCGCGGAGGGTGGCGGCACCGGGCAGCAGGCCGGCGCCGAGGCAGACCCAGCCCATGGAGAGCATCTGGAACGGCAGCCAGGGTCCGACCCCGCCGGTCAGCAGAGCAGACGCGAACATCGAGAGTGAGCCGAGCACGAAGCCGAAGCCCGGGCCGAGCACCCGTCCGGCCAGCACCATCAGGAAGAACATCGGCTCCAGCCCGGCCGTCCCCGCGCCGAGCGGGCGCAGGGCCGCGCCCGCGGCAGCCAGCACGCCGAGCAGGGCGACCGACTTGGCGTCCAGGCCGGGCGCGCCGCCGCCGGCCGTGCGGCCCTCGGAGATCTGGGCGATCACGACGGCGAGCAGCAGCGGCAGGAGCAGGGCGAACAGCCACGGGGCGTCGGTGGAGTGGCCGACCAGCGCGGAGTCGGTGGCGGCGAGCAGCGGCCAGCCGAAGGCGGCCACGCCGACCAGGGAGGTGAGGAGCAGGGTCGCGATCGAGCGGCGGCCGAGGGGGACGGGGCGGGTGAGGACGGCAGAGCGGGTGAGGGGGCGGGGGGCGGCGGCGGGGCGAGGGGCGGCGGGGCGGTTCATCCGGCGCTCCCGTCGGGGCCGGTGCCGGCGTCGGGTTCGGCGCTGCCGGCGGGGCGGGTGCCGGCGCGGAGGGCCCGCTCGACCTGGTGGACGGTGAGCCAGGGGGAGGGGGCGAGGATCTTGGCGACCTGCGGGGCGAACGCGGGCGAGGAGACCACCACTTCGGCCGTCGGACCGTCCGCGACGATCTCGCCCTCGGCCAGGATCACCGTGCGGTGGGCGAGTTCGGCGGCCAGCTCCACGTCGTGGGTGGCGAGCAGGACGGCGTGGCCCTCGGCGGCGAGCGTGCGCAGGATCTCGACCAGACGGGCCTTGGCGGCGTAGTCGAGGCCACGGGTCGGTTCGTCCAGCAGCAGGAGCGGGGGCCGGGCGGTGAGGACGACGGCCAGGGCCAGGGAGAGCCGCTGGCCTTCGGAGAGGTCGCGCGGGTGGGCGGCGTCGGCGATGCCGGGCAGCAGTCGCTCCACCAGGGCGCGGCAGGTGCCGGGGGCGGCGCCCGCGTCGCTGTCGGCGGCGGCGCACTCGGCGGTGACGCTCTCCCCGTAGAGCAGGTCGCGCGGGTCCTGCGGGACGAGGCCGACCTGGCGGATCAGGTCGGCGGGCCGTGTGCGGTGCGGGGTGAGCCCGCCGACCCGGGCGCTGCCGGAGGCGGGCGCGTGCAGGCCGACCAGGGTGCCGAGCAGGGTGGACTTGCCGGCGCCGTTGCGGCCCATGAGCGCCGTGATCTCGCCGGGGCGGAGGGTGAGGTCCACTCCGCGCAGGGCGGGGACGGGGCCGCGCTTGACGGCGAGGCGGTCGGCGACGGCGGTGGGTGTGGTGGTGGGTGTGGCGGGGGGCTTCGAGGGGGCGGCCGTCGGGGAGGGGGCGGCCGTCGGGGAGGGGGCGGCCGTCGGGTGCAGGCCGTCGAGCCGGGTGCGCAGGGCGGCGGCCTTGCGGCGGGCGTCGCGGACGGAGAGCGGCAGCGGGTCCCATCCGGCGAGCCGGCCGAGGCCGACCACGGGCGGGTGGACGGGTGAGTGCGCCATCACCTCGGCCGGCTCGCCGAGGACGGGCGGCGCGCCGGGGTTGAGCAGCAGGACCTGGTCGGCGTACTGGACGACCCGCTCCAGCCGGTGCTCGGCCATCAGCACGGTGGTGCCGAGGTCGTGGACCAGTCGCTGCAGCACGGCCAGCACCTCCTCGGCTGCGCCCGGGTCGAGCGCGGAGGTGGGCTCGTCGAGGATCAGCACGCGGGGGTGGACGGTGAGCACCGAACCGATCGCGACGCGCTGCTGCTGGCCGCCGGAGAGGGAGCCCAGGGCGCGGTCTCGGAGGTCGGCGAGGCCGAGCAGGTCGAGCGTCTCCTCGACCCGGCGCCGCATCACGTCCGGAGCCAGGCCCAACGACTCCATGCCGTAGGCGAGTTCGTCCTCGACCGTGTCGGTGACGAAGTGCGCCAGCGGGTCCTGGCCCACCGTGCCGACCAGGTCGGCGAGTTCGCGCGGCCGGTGCTCGCGGGTGTCGCGCCCGCCGACGGTGACGCGGCCGTGCAGCACACCGCCGGTGAAGTGCGGGACGAGGCCGCTGACGGTGCCCAGCAGGGTGGACTTCCCGGAGCCCGACGGGCCGACCAGCAGGCAGAGTTCGCCCTCGGGGATCGTCAGGTCGACGCCGCTCAGGGCCGGGGACCCGGCGTCGGCGTACTGGACGGAGACCTGCTCGAAGGTGATCACGAGGCCCTCCGGGGCGGCTGCGGGGTGGCGGGTGCGGCGGGTGGCTGTGCGGCGGCCTCGGCCAGGGTGCGGGCCGGGGTGCGGGCCGAGGTGCGGGCCTGGGCGGAGGCCTGGGGCGAGGCGGTCACGAGGCCCTCCGGGGCGGCTGCGGGGCGGCGAACGCCGGGACCAGGCCGACGAGGACGGCGACGACGGCGGCCAGCGGCAGGGTGGGGGCGGTCGGCGGGACGACGGTGGGGGCGAAGGCGGCCGGGTCGTGGGCGGAGAGCCAGATCGTCAACCCGGCCACGGCGGCGCCCGATCCGGCGGTCAGCCACTCGGGCAGCGCCCACGGATCCGGCCGGTAGCGACTCCTGGTGGAACGCCGGCCGCCGAGCAGCAGCCCGGCGAACGCGGCGGCCAGACCGAGCAGCAGCACGGGCAGGGCCCAGCCCGCGCCCCCGGCGGTCAGCAGTCCGTACGCGGCGAGGCAGACGCCGAGCAGGCCGGCCAGAGTGAGCACGGCGGTGGTGCGGGCGAGGCGCGGCGGGACGTCGGCGGTACGGCCGAAGCCGCGGGTGTCCATGGCGGCGGCGAGCGCCACCGAACGCTCCAACGCGCCCTCCAGAACGGGAATCCCGACGCTCAGCACGGCGGCGATGCCCCGGTCGGTACGCCCGCGCAACCGGCGCGCGGCACGCAGCCGCTGGACGTCGGCGACCAGGTTCGGCGCGAAGGTCATCGCCACCACGACGGCCACGCCCGCCTCGTAGAGCGCACCCGGTAGCGCGCGCAGCAGACGGGCCGGGCTGGCGAGGGCGTTCGCGGCGCCGACGCAGACCAACAGGGTGGCCAGCCGGAGTCCGTCGTAGAACGCGGCGAGCAGGCCCTCGACGGTGACCCGGCCGCCGATCCGCACGCCCTGCGCCCAGGCGGGCAGCGGCACTTCGGGGAGGGTGAAGAGCACATGCGTGCCGGGGACCGGCGAACCGAGCAGCACGGCGAACACCAGGCGGATGCCCAGCACCAGCAGCCCCAGCCGGAGGAACGCGCCGTAGGAACGCGACCACGGCGCATCGCCGCGCCGGGCGGCCACCACGTAACCGGCCACGGCGACGAGGAGCAGCAGGAGGATCGGGTTGGTGGTCCGAGTGGCCGCCGCGCCCAGACCGAGCGCCCACAGCCACCAGGCCCCGGGGTGCAGCTGGCGGGGGCCGATGGGCGGGCGGCGAGTGGCGCGGGGGGCGCGGGGCGGGCCGGCGGCGCGGGGTGTGCTCACGGGGGAGGGGGTCCAGGTCGGGGGTGGGCGGGTTGGGGCGGCGTGGTGCCGGGGCGGGCAGCGGGCGTTGGGCGGCGGGGGTGGGGCCGGGGTGGGGCCTGGGCTGACTCGGGGGTGGCCCCGGAGTAGGAAGTCGGACCGGCCGACTTCCTACCCCGCTTGGTCGTACGGGCGGTCGTTTTCTGTAGACCGGTCGTCATAAGTAGACCGGTCGATATAGATAGGCCGGTCGGTCTATGTGGACCGGTCGACATATTCGGGCGCCCGTTCAGCGGCGGCGACGCGCTTGCCAGACGGCGCCCGCGGCCAGGACGGCGACGAGCGCGGCACCGGCGATCACGCCGAGGTTCGGGCCGCCGGTGCCGGGCAAGCCGTCGTTGCGCGCGGCGGCAGCAGTGGCGTCGGCGGAGGAACGGTCGGAGGGCTGATCGGAGGGCCGGCCGGCTGCGCCGAGCTGGTCGGCACAGCCGGCCTTCGGGTAGCCGGCGATGGCGCAGAGCAGCCCGCTGGTGTCGTACCGCAGCGGCGGGGCGACGGTGGCCAGTACCTCGGCCGAGCTGGCGTTGCCGGGTACGACGGCGCAGGCGGTACGGGGCCCGGGCGGGGTCTCGCCGCCGGCGTCGGCGGCAGTGCCGAAGTCCAGGACGACGCCAACGCGTTTCCGCCCCTGCTGCGCGGGCGTGCCGCCGCAGACGGTGGCGAAGTCCGGGGCGGTGCCGGGGCGGGCGGCGTCCCGGCCGCCGTCGGGGCTGACGGCGAAGCGCCATCCGTCCACGCCACCGTCCGGCGGAACGTACACGGAGGGCCCCTGCTGCTGGTAGGCCCACCCGCCGTCGGACCACTTCCAGAACGACCAGTACCGGTACCCGGCGGCCTGCGCCGGCGCGGCCCCGATCACCAGCAGGATCAGCACCCCGGCCACCACCCCGGCGACGAACCGGACGAGAGCGGGCGCCACCCGCCGGCAGCGGCCGGGGGCAGCGGGTGCCGCGGTGGCTCCTGCCGGAGCAGCTGCTGCCGGGGCGGCTGCTGCTGCCGGGTGGCCCGGTGCAGCGGCGGCTGCTGCCGGGCTCACCGGTGCCGGCGTGGTCGGGCTGGTCACGGCTTCGGGCCGCGCTTGCGCTGAATGCTCAGGACCACGCCGCCGCCGATGCCGATGAGCAGGCCGATGCCGATCGGCCACCACTGGCTGACGCTGCCGTCCTTCTTCCCCTTCGCCGGCGCGGAGGCCGTGGCGGAGGCCGAGGCCGGGGCGGTCGCCTTGGGCGCCGGGCCGAGGGCGGTCAGCTGGGCGACGAGGTCGCCGCCGAACGAGGCCGGGTCCCGCTGGGCGGCCTGGGCGACGAGCAGCAGGGTGGCGGTGGCGGAGGCGTCGGTGCCGCCCTTGGTCCAGGTGGTGCCCTCCTTGGCCAGCCAGTCCACCGCGCCGGCGGCCTGCTGCGGGTGGCCGCCCTGGATCAGGCCGAGCGCGGCCCAGGCGGTGGCGGTGTAGTCGGGGGTCGGGGCGGCGCCGGGGGTGGTGAGGGTGAGGTGCTGCCCGCCGGCGGCGAGCTGAGCGGTGAGGTAGGCGCCCGCGGCCTCGCCGGAGTCGGCGCGCGGCACGGCCGTCGGCGCCGAGCCGGCCGCGCCGGTGGAGCCGTCCGCGCAGGTGAGCGCCTTGGGCGCGGCGTCGGTCCGGTTGGTGTTGGTGACCGGCAGCTTCCCGCCGACGGCGGCCAGCGAGGCCTGGCCGGTGGCGAGGGCGTTCGGTTCGAGCGCACCGTCCGGCTTGGGCTGGTAGGCGAAGGCGCCGCGCTGGTCGGCGGGGGCGGCGCAGCCGAGCTGGAAGAGCGCGAGCCCGTCGAAGGCGCTCTTGCCGGCCTTGGCGACGCCGGCCGGGTCCACCTTGGCGGCGAGCAGGGCGTTGACGGCGAGGCCGGTGGAGTCGGCGTCGCCGGGGCTGCCGGGGTTGTAGGCCCAGCTGCCGTCCGCGTTCTGGTTGGCCTTGAGCCACTGGACGCCCTTGTCGACGGCGTCCTGGTGCCCGCCGAGTGCGACCAGCGCCTGGACGGCGACGGCGGTCGCGTTGCTGTCCCCGGTCGCGGCGGCGCAGGCGGCCGTGGTGTCCGCACGGAAGGACTGCCAGCCGCCGTCCGCGCACTGCTGGCCGGTGAGCCAGGAGACGGCGGAGTCGGCGGGCGTCACCTTGGCGCCCGCCAGTGCGGTGAGGGCGAGCGACTGCCGCCACACCCCGTCGAACGTCGGGTCGCCCTTGCCGTACAGGCCCTCGGGGGCGGCCGCGGCGCTGGGTGAGGGGCTGTCGGCGAGGGCCGGCACGGCGGCGGCGCCGGTGAGCAGCGCGGCGGTCAGGGCGGCGGCGCCCAGGCGGGCGGCGGTGAGCATGGTGGAGGTGAGCCTTTCGGTGAGCGGTGGTGGCCCGGGTGGGCCGATCCGTAGACCTCGACGGGTGCCGGGCGCGGGTGTGCCCGGTGTGGCCGCTCGCCCCTCCCCGGGCATTCCGACTCGCCCGGCCGTCCAGCGCCGGGCTCACGGTTGCGGGGTCAGTGCCGGATTCGCACCGGCTTTCCCCGGAGGAGAAGCGGGATGGAATTGTCCTGCGGCTCGACTTTAGCGGCCGCGCGGGGGCTGCCGAACCGCCCGGGCGAGAACAGGTTCCACTTGGGCGGCGGGCACCGCCACCGATCGGGGGCGAGCACCGGCGAACGGCCGCACGGCAGCGGTGGGGCGGCGGCCGGCCGGCGGCCGACCGGCGTCACGGCAGGGTGAGCAGCCGGGCGGCGGTGTGCAGGTCGGCGCGGACCTCGGCGATCGAGGAGCGGCCGGAGAGCCAGGACACCAGCGCCGAGTGCCAGGTGTGCTCGATCACCCGGACGGCGGCACGCTGGCTCTCGGTGGGCGGACCGGACTGGCCGATCGCGTCCAGGATCAGCTGTCCGGTGGCGGTGCTCACGAGGTCCACCTCGGTGCTGACCGAGCGGTCCGCGAAGGAGAGCGCCCGGACCATCGCCTCCGCCAGCAGTGGTTCGCGCTGGAGCGCGTGGAACGCGCGGGTGAGTGTCTCGGCGACCCGCGGGGCCGGTTCGAGCTCGGCCGGAGGGTGCCGCCGGACGTGCTCCTGGAGGCTCTGCAACTGCTCCAGCATGACCGCGACCAGCAGATGTACCTTCGACGGGAAGTACCGGTACAGGGTGCCGAGCGCGACCTGCCCGCCCTCCGCGACCTCCCGCATCTGCACCGCGTCGTACCCGCCGCGGGCCGCCAGCGCGGTCGCGGAGCGCAGGATCCGCCGCCGCCGTTCGGCCTGCCGGGCGGTCAGCGGCGGGCCGTCGGGGTGCGGTGCGGGGGTCGGTGCGGAGCGCGGCGCGGGGTGCGCCGCGGCGGGTGGCGCAGGGTGTGGTGCGGCGGGCGACGGCAAGGGTGCTCCCGGTGCGCGAGAGTGGCGGGGTGCTCCTGAAGTGCCGGAGCATGTCCGGAACGGTTCCGGAGCAGGTACGTCCGGCCGGTCCGGCGGAGCTGGTCCGGCAGGTCGGGCGGGTGATCCGGCGTGGCGTGAATCACCAGCCCTGGCTCCTGACGAGAAGCTACGGGCCGGTATCTTCGAGGTCTCTCATTGTTCACATGGTCAGTGGCGAACTCCACCTCACACTGAAACCTGATCTACTTTACCGACCGGCAGCACACCTAGTAGCAGAGATGGGGGCCGAGGATGACCGCGCGACCGCTGCGGATTGCCCTCCTGTCGTACCGCGGCGACCCGTTCTGCGGCGGCCAGGGCGTCTACGTACGGCACCTCTCCCGTGAACTGGCCAGGCTGGGCCACCACGTGGACGTGATCGGCGCCCAGCCGTACCCCGTACTGGACGAGGTCGAGGGCCCCGGCTCGGTCCGGCTGGTCGAGCTGCCCAGCCTGGACCTCTACCGGGCCGACGACCCCTTCCGCACACCGGACCTCGCCGAGTACCGCGGCCCGGTGGACGTGCTGGAGGTCGCCACGATGCGCACCGGCGGCTTCCCCGAGCCGCTGACCTTCTCGCTGCGCGCCCGTCGGTACCTCGCCCTGCACAAGGGCCGCTACGACGTCGTGCACGACAACCAGACCCTCGGTTACGGCCTGCTCGGCCTCGGGCGGCACGGGTTCCCGCTGGTCACCACGATCCATCACCCGATCACCGTGGACCGGCAGCTGGAGCTGGACGCGGCCCCCACCAGACTCCGGCGGCTGTCGCTGCGCCGCTGGTACGCCTTCACCCGGATGCAGCGCCGGGTGGCCGCCCGGCTGGAGCACATCATCACCGTCTCCGGCAGCTCGAAGCGGGAGATCGTCGAGCACCTGGGTGCCGCGCCCGGCGCGGTCTCGGTGGTGCCGATCGGCGCCGACACCCGGCTCTGGTCGCCGTCGGAGACGGTGCGGCGGATGCCCGGCCGGATCGTCACCACCTCCAGCGCGGACGTCCCGCTCAAGGGACTGGTGTACCTGGTGGAGGCGCTGGCCAAGGTCCGCACCGAGCGGGACGCGCACCTGGTCGTGGTCGGCAAGCCGCAGAAGGAGCAGGGGCCGGTCACCGAGGCGGTGCGCCGCTTCGGCCTGGAACGGTACATCGAGTTCCGCAGCGGCCTGACGGACCAGGAGCTGGTCGACCTCTACCGCTCGGCCGAGGTGGCCTGCGTGCCGTCGCTGTACGAGGGCTTCTCGCTGCCCGCCGCCGAGGCGATGGCCACCGGCACGCCGCTGGTCGCCACCACCGGAGGGGCGATCCCCGAGGTGGCCGGGCCGGACGGCGAGACCTGCCTGGCCGTCCCGCCGGGCAACGCGGACGCGCTGGCGGCGGCGCTCGGCCGGCTGCTGGACGATCCGGAACTGCGCGAGGCGCTCGGCGAGGCCGGGCGCGAGCGGGTGCTCGAGCGGTTCACCTGGCAGCGGGCCGCCGAACTGACCGCCGAGGGCTACCGGGCAGCGATCGCCACCGGGGTCGGGCAGCGCGCCCGCTCCGGTCCGGGCTGGCGGTACGTGGCCTGACGGCCGCCACGTCACCCTCTCTTCAAGTCATTCTGTCCCCCGCCCGGTCTGACGTGGCGTCGGAAGCGTTTGGTACCAAAGGAATGGGAGCCCCGCAGTGCTGACCGTTGATTTCTCGCGCTTCCCGCTCGCCCCCGGCGACCGGGTGCTCGACCTGGGCTGCGGCGGGGGGCGGCACGCGTTCGAGTGCTACCGGCGCGGGGCCAACGTGATCGCCCTCGACCAGAACACCGAGGAGATCGCCGAGGTCACGAAGTGGTTCGCGGCCATGGAGCAGGCCGGTGAGGCGCCCGAGGGCGCGTCGGCCGTCGCCATGGAGGGCAACGCGCTGGCCCTGCCGTTCGAGGACGAGTACTTCGACAAGATCATCATCTCCGAGGTGATGGAGCACATCCCGGACGACAAGGGCGTGCTCAACGAGATGTTCCGCGTCCTCAAGCCCGGCGGCCTGCTCGCCGTCACCGTCCCGCGCTGGCTGCCCGAGAAGATCTGCTGGGCGCTCTCCGACGAGTACCACGAGGTCGAGGGCGGCCACATCCGCATCTACCGCGGCGACGAACTCCTCGGCAAGCTCAAGGACGCCGGCCTGGAGCCGTACGGCACCCACCACGCCCACGCGCTGCACTCGCCGTACTGGTGGATCAAGTGCGCGGTCGGCGTGGACAACGACAAGGCGCTGCCGGTGAAGGCCTACCACCAGCTGCTGGTCTGGGACATCATCGGCACCCCGGTGATCAGCACCCTCACCAAGGCCGCCGAGAAGGCGCTCAACCCGGTCATCGGCAAGAGCTTCGTCGCCTACGCCTCCAAGCCCAACCGCGCCGAGACCGCCAGGGCCGGCGAGTGACCGCCGCCGTCCCCGAGGTGCTGCTGCTGGACGGGGTGCTCGACGCCGAGCAGGCCGCCCGCACCGTCCGCAGCATCCTCGCCGAGCAGCAGAGCGACGGCGCCATACCCTGGTTCACCGGCCACCACCTCGACCCGTGGGACCACACCGAGGCCGCGATGGCCCTGGACACCGCCGGCGAGCACGCCGCCGCCGAGGCCGCCTACCGCTGGCTGGCCGCCAACCAGAACCCCGACGGCTCCTGGTACGCGGCCTACAGCTACGGGCAGGGCGGCGGCACGGACGGCCAGGTCTCCAACTCCGCCAAGGAGACCAACTTCTGCGCGTACGTCGCGGTCGGCGTCTGGCACCACCACCTCAGCACCGGTGACGACGCGTTCCTGGACTGGATCTGGCCCGTCGTCAGGCGCGCCCTGGACTTCATCGTCGGCCTGCGGCTGCCCGACGGGCCGATCTCCTGGCGGGTCGACGAGAACGGCTCGGCGCCCGACGAGGCGCTGCTCACCGGCTCGTCCTCCATCCTGCACGCGCTCCGCTGCGGCCTGGCCATCGCCGACTACCTGGAGGAGCCGCAGCCCGACTGGGAGCTGGCGGCCGGCCGGCTGCGGCACGCCATCGCCCACCACCCCGAGCGGTTCCTCGACAAGGACCGCTACTCGATGGACTGGTACTACCCCGTGCTCGGCACCGCGCTGCGCGGCCCGGCCGCACTGGAGCGGATCGAACGGGACTGGGACCGCTTCGTCGTGCCGGGCCTCGGCGTGCGCTGCGTCAGTGACCGGCCCTGGGTGACCGGCGGCGAGAGCGCCGAACTGGCCCTCGCGCTCTGGGCGGTCGGCGAGTCCGACCGCGCGGTGGACATCCTGCGCTGGATCCAGAAGCACCTGCGGCACACCGACGGCTCGTACTGGACCGGCTACGTCTTCGAGGACGACGCCATCTGGCCGGAGGAGCGCACCACCTGGACGGCGGGAGCGCTGCTGCTGGCCGTCGCCGCGCTCGGCGGCGACCCGGCCACGGTGGCGGTCTTCGGCGGCGACCAGCTGCCCGCCGGACTGGTGGTACAGGACTGCTGCTGAGGCGGCCCCGCGAGGCACGGAGCCGCCGAGGACTCGGCGTCCCAGTGCCTCGACGGCTGAGGCCTCGACGGCTGAGCTTCTGAGCGGCTCAGCGTCTGAGCGGCTCAGGGCCTCGACGGCTCGGCGCCGCAACGCTGAAGGGGCGGGACCGGATTCCTCCGGTCCCGCCCCTTCGATGTTGCTGCTCGGGCGTCAGCCGCGCTGGATGCCCGAGGTGTCGGCCAGCACGCCCTGGGTGCCGTCCTGGAGCTGGGCGACCAGCGCGGCGCCGCGCTGCTCGACCGCCAGGTACCACGTGCCCGGGACCAGCTCGCCGACCGGGCCACCGGCCGGGTTGTCCTTCGGGGCCAGCTGACGCGGCGCCGGGACGGCGAACCAGAACGGCGCGAAGTCGGCGGCCGGGGCCGCCGGGGCGGGCTGCGCCTGGGCGGCCGGAGCCTGCTGGGCAGCGGCCTGCTGGGCGGCACCGTCCTGCGGCTGGCCGGCCTGCGGGGCCGGGTAGCCGTAACCGCCGGGCTGACCACCGAAGGCCGGCGGCTGCGCCTGGAGCGGGTCCTGACCGGGGGCCGGGTAGCCGTACTGGCCGGGCTGGCCGGGCTGACCGGCGTGCGGGGCCGGGTAGCCACCCGGGTAGCCCTGCGGGGCGGCCGGCTTGTCGGTCACCAGCGGCGCCTTCAGCGCGGGCACCAGCGGGGCGGCCGCGGCGGCACCGGCGAGCACGATCAGGGAGATGACGGCGAGCCAGGCGCCGAAGCCGTGGTCCAGGCCCTTCGGGCCGCCGCCCAGGGACCAGATCGAGGTCCAGAGCGCGGCGACGGCGAAGGCGATGCCCCACTGGTCCAGCCGCAGGCCGAGCACCTGGCGGTCGGCGGCCGCGGCACCCTGGAAACGCTGCACCAGGATCAGCACGGCGGCGAGGATGCCGAGCAGGAAGACGGAGGGCAGGACGGGGAACAGGACGCTGTCCCAGGCGTTCTGCGACGTGTCACCGCAGTACCTGCCACTGCAGTCCACGGTCCAGTACGGCAGGAAGGAGGCGATGAAGAGCAGGACGGCCGCACCTGCGACGGCGGCGTCTCCCCTGGTGAGAGCGCGCAGATTCACTAACGTTCCCCTCGTTGGTGTGTCGTGGACGGCGGTTTGCACGGTCGGCTTGACCGGTCCGGAAAACTCCGAACGGACCAGAAGCCTAGGGCCAACCGCCTCGCGGGTGCACAGCGGGCTCGGGAATGGGGCGAAGTCGTTGCAAACTGTGCGGGTCCGACTCCTGCCGTCCACCTGGTGGTCGAGACGGCCCTCTCGGCCGCGGACGCCTACCGGGTGGTCAGAAACGTCGTCAGCGCGTCGGCGATCCCCTGGGCCGCCTGCTGGCGCCACTGAGGGTCCGTCATCCGCCTGGCGTCGGTCGAGTTGCGCATGTTACCGCACTCGATGAACACCTTGGGCACCGTCGAGAGGTTCAGCCCGCCGAGGTCGGAGCGGGTGTCCAGCCCCTGACTCGCCGTGTAGTCGGCGTACGGCTCGCCGGTCGCCGCGTGGAAGCCGTCGCGCAGCAGCAGGCCGAGCCGGTGCGAGGGCGCGACGATCGCGGAGTTGTCCGCCTTCCCCGCGACCACCTTGGCGGGCATGATCACGTGGAACCCGCTGCCGCCGGCCGGACCGCCGTCGCCGTGCACCGAGACCGCCGCGTCGGCGTGCGCCTGGGCGCCCGCGCGGGCGCGCTCGTCGATGCACGGGCCCCAGGGCCGGTCGCCGTCCTGGACCAGCACCACCGTGGCGCCGCGGGCGGTCAGGATCGCGCGGGCCCGGCGGGACACGTCCAGGGTGTACTCGGCCTCGGTGTAGCCGGCGTTGGTGGAGGTGCCGGTGGTGTCGCACTCCTTGCGGGCGTTGCCGATGTCGACCAGGCGGTTGATCTCGGTGGTGTGGGCGAAGTTGCCGGGGTTGTGGCCGGGGTCGAGCACTACGGTCCGGCCGGCGAGGGCGGTGGACACGGGAGCGGACGCGGTGGTGGGCGTGGTCCCGGGGGAGACCGACGGTGAGCTCGTCGGTTCCCCTCCGGCGGGGGTGGCCGGGGAGCTCTTGGCGGTCGTCGGAGTGGACGGCTCCGAAGTGGACGGCTCCGGAGAGGTCGACGGCGCCGGCGGAGCGGCCGCCCCGGCCGTGTGGGCCGACGGTGCGGCATCGTCGGCCCGGCCGTGGTCGGCGACGGCCTGCCAGCCCAGCCAGCCGGCCAGACAGAGCGGCACCAGCGCGCCGGCCACCGTGGTGGTGCGCAACAGGCGGGAACGGCGGGGCGGTTCGTCGTGCGTACTGCCGTCGGTGGTGCGGGTCACGGGTGGTTCAGATCCTGTCCTGGGTGCGCGCGGTCAGGCCGTACAGGTCCGCGATGGTCTTCCACTTCGTCACGAAGTCCTTCTTCGCCTGGGTGGCCTGCGGGTTGAGCTCGTCCGCGTGCTTCTTGTCGGCGGTGTTCGGCGCCGAACCGGAGCAGCCCTGCGTGGACACCGTGCGCGCCCAGCTCGCGTACGCGCGGTCGATGTCGGCGGACAGCTGCCAGGCCGACTTCAGCGACGCCACCGCGTCCGCACCGCCGGGCAGGTCGGTGACGGCCAGGGCGGCGAGCTTGGTGAGCAGCTGGTCGCGCTGCTTGGCGCCGGTGTCGAAGACCTGCGCCGCGCTGTCGATGTCGGCCTTGGACGGGCAGCTGGACACCTTGGCGACCGCGCTGCCGATCGGCGCCTTTGCGCTCTCGCCCTGGGTCAGCAGTTCGTCCAGCGTCTTGGCCTGGGCCTGCGCGTTGGGGCCGGCCGCGCCGGCCGTAGGGCTTGCGGACGCGGTGTCGGAGGCGGTCGGACTCGGCGCGTCGGCCGAACCGCTGGGCACCGGGGTGGGCTGCGGGTTGCCGGAGGCCGTCGCGTCCGTGGGTGCGCCGGTGGCGGACGAGGCGGGGGCGGCCTTGTCGGCCGAGTCGCCGGTGCCCTTCACCGCCCAGAGGATGCCGCCGCCGATCGCCAGCACCAGGAGGAGGGCGAAGGTGATCAGCAGCGGCGCACGCTTGCTGCCGGGGCGGTCCTCGTCGTCCAGGTCGTCGTAGCCGGTGGCGTAGTCGGCGGGGTAGCCGGGGGCGTAGTCGGTGCGCTGGTCGGGCTGCCCGTACGGCTGCTGCTGGGCGTACTGCTGGGGCGGGTACGGCTGCTGGGAGTCCGGCCGCTGCGGGTACGGGGGCTGCGGCGGGGCCGCCGGGTAGCCGTAGCCGTCGGGGCGGGCCGGGCCCTGGTGCTGCGGGGTCGCGTGGCCCGGGAAGCCGCCGGCGGGCGGTGCCGAGGGCGGTGCGGCCGGAGGCGGGCCCGCCGGCTGCGGGGCTGCCGCCGGGAAGGCGGGCGCGGTCGGGGCGTCGTAGCCGGGGGCGGCCGACAGGTACGGGCGCGCGCCCAGCGGCGGGCCCTGGTCGCCGACGGCGCCCGGCCCGGGCGGCTGCGGCGCCCCGGCGGGCGGGGCGGCCGCGGGCGGGGGCACTACGGGGTTCTGGGCGGCGCCGGGGGCAGGCTGCTGCTGCGGGCCGCGGACCCAGCCGCCGGCGCCGCCGCGCGCGGTGGGGTCCCAGACCGCCGGAGCGGTGTTCTGCTGGTCCGTCATTGCGCTCTAGCCCCCACCGTCTGCCCGGATGCTCTGCCTGGTGCTGTGCCGTTTTGTCGCTGTTTCGTCGCCCGCGGCATCCGTCGGCGCCGCGCGGACACCGTACCGTTCGAACCCCCGCCCGACAGCCCCGGCACGACGTTAGAGCATCCGTGATCGCCCTGGGGCGGGTCCGCGGATCTCGGCGCGGACGGATCAGGCGGCGGTCCGGCGCAGCACCCGCAGCGAACCGGTCACCGAGATCTCCTCGAACCCCTCGGCGAGCGCCCGCAGGTACACCCGGTACGGGGCCTGGCCGCCGTCCGCCGGATCGGGGAAGACGTCGTGCACCACCAGCAGGCCCTCGGGCGCCAGATGCGGCACCCAGCCCTCGTAGTCGCCCGTGGCGTGCTCGTCGGTGTGGCCGCCGTCGATGAAGACCAGGCCGAGCCGCCCGCCCCAGAGCGCGGCGATCTGCGGCGAACGGCCGACCAGCGCCACCACGTGCTCCTCCAGCCCGGCCGCGTGCAGCGTGCGGCGAAAGCGCGGGAGCGTGTCCATCCGGCCGACCTCCGCGTCCACCAGCGTCGGGTCGTGGTACTCCCAGCCGGGCTGCTGCTCCTCGGACCCACGGTGGTGGTCGACGGTCAGCGCCACCGTCCCCGCCTCCCTGGCCGCCGCCGCCAGCAGGATCGCCGAGCGCCCGCAGTACGTGCCGATCTCCAGCACCGGCAGCCCCGTCCGCCGCGCGGCCGTCACCGCCGCCGCGTACAGCGCCAGCCCCTCGTCCACCGGCATGAACCCGGTCGCACCCTCGAAGGCCGCCAGCACCTCGGCCCCGGGTCGCGTGTTCTCCAGGAGGTCGGACATGCTGCAGCTCCTTGCCGGGGGTGGTCGGTACTCCGTACTCGCCGTCGGACCCTACTCGACGGTACGCCCCACCGTCCCGCCCACCCCGACCTGCGCCGGAGCCGGAAGCGGGGCGGCCCGGCCGGCTTTCCGTGTCCGGTCCGCCCGGTCCGCTCAGGGGGCGAGGAGGGAGCGGGCGATGCGGAGGCGGTGGGGGGCGAGTTCGGCGGCGATGGCGGCGGACTCGGCGGGGGAGGTGGTGACGGCGGCTGGGAGGGGCGGGCGCTGGGCGAGGAGGGCGAGGCGGAGGTGGGTCGGGGGGTGGGTGGAGTCCACGGCGGCCCGGTCCCGGGCGGAGCGGCGGAGCAGGCGCTCGCGTTCGAGCGGCGGGACGCCCGCGAGGTGGTCGCGGAGCTGGTCCCAGAGGGTGTCGGCCGGCGAAGCCTGCGAGGCCTGCGAGGCCGGCCGGGCGTCGGCCGCGCCACGGCGGGTCGTCCGGGGGCGGCTCTGGTGGCCGGCGCGCAGCCGGGAGACCAGCGTGCCGGCGGCCCCGTCGAGCAGCAGTGCTTCCAGCATCCCGCGGGCGGCCTCGGTGGACGCGGCCTGCGCGGCGAGCGTGTCCGCGTGGTACTCGGCCTGGTGGCCGGCCCGGGCGGTGAGCCGGTCGAGGAGGAGCAGGGTCCGCAGCAGCAGCCAGGCGAGGGAGTACAGCACCGCGTTGCTGATGAGGTCGGCGACGTGGAACAGGAGCCGGAATCCCGCCCACTGCGCGTGCCTGCGCGGCCGGGCGAGGTCGTACCAGTGCGCGAGCGCGCCGATGGCGGCGTTGAGCCAGAGGCCGCGCCGGTGGTCGCCGTTGACCTGGTGGGCGAGTTCGTGGCCGAGCAGGGCGATCCGCTGTTGTTCGTCGAGCGCCTCCCAGAGCGGCAGGCCCAGGGTGAGCACCGAGTGCCGGCGCAGCCCGACCACGGCGAGGCCGGCGTTGAACGAGCCGTCGAGGCGGATCACCCCGACCGGCCGTGCTCCGAGTTCGGCCGCGACCCGGTCCGCCAGGCCGTAGAGGGCGGGCGCCTGGCTCCGGGGCAGCACGGTCTCGCCGCGCGGCACCCGGCCGATCCGCGGGCGCAGGAGGACGACGACCGCGAGGGCGGCCGCACCCAGGCACCGGAGCGGGGTGTTCCCGGTGACGAGCAGCCAGAGTGCCCAGCCGAAGAGTGCGGTGGTGACGAGGTGGACGAGTGAAGCGACGGCCGCCGCGGCGAGCCAGTCGCGTCGTCCGGCGGAGGCGGTGCGGCCTGCGGCGAGGTCCTGGTAGAGCTGCTCGGTCCGGGCGGCCACCGCCCGCTCGTGCCCGGTGGCAGGGGCGGTCGGAGCGGTCGCGGCGTCGTGCTCCGGTACGAGGTTCCATTCGCAGCGGGGGCACCAGACGGCGAAGCGCGGGTCGGCGTCCAGCGGCGCGGCGCACTGGGGGCAGGTGTGGGGCGTGGCGCCGGGGGGAGCGTCGGCAGGCGGGGTGGGGGCGGCCGTAGCGGCGGGTGAGGACACGGCGGATGATCATGCCACTGGTGGTCCGTGTCCGGCACCCGTCTTCCGCTGTCCGGGGGCCGCCGGCGCTGCCCGGGGGGCCGCCGAGTGGAACGTGTTCTACTCCGGGCGGGCGCGCCGTGCCAGAATCGGCCCGACCACCGATCCGAGGGGAACCCGGGAGCAGCCCCATGCGCGCAGCCATCCTGCACAAGACCGGCCAGGACACGCTCGACGTCCGCGACGACGTGGTGGCGGTCGGCTTCGGCCCCGGCAAGGTGAGAGTCCGCCTGCGGGCGGCGAGCCTCTGCCACTCCGACCTCTCGGCGATGAGCGGCGTCCTGCCGCAGCCCGCGCCGTTCGTCCCCGGCCACGAGGGCGCCGGTGACGTGGTGGAGGTCGGCGAGAGCGTGACCGGCATCGAGGCCGGCGACAGGGTGGTGCTCTGCTGGATGGCGCCCTGCGGCCGCTGCGCCCACTGCGAGCGCGGGCGCGGACACCTCTGTGTCTCCAGCCTGCGCCGGCTCGGCGCCCCGGGGTTCCGGTTCGACGAGGACGGCGTCCCGGTCGAGGCCTCCGGCTTCTACGGCACCGGCTCGTTCGCGGAGGAGGTGGTGGTCGAGCGTGACGCCGTGATCAAGGTCCCGGCCGACCTGCCGTACGAGCTGGCCGCCCTGATCGGCTGCGGTGTGACCACCGGCATCGGTGCCGCCGTCCACACCGCGCAGGTCGAGCCGGGCGCCTCCGTCGCGGTGATCGGCGCCGGCGGGGTGGGCGTCGCGGCCGTGCAGGGGGCCCGGGTCTGCGGCGCGGGCCGGATCGTCGTGGTCGACCCGGTCACCTCGCGGCGGGAGCGCGCGCTGGCGTTCGGTGCCACCGACGCGCTCGCCCCCGAGGAGCTGAAGGCCGTCGCGAAGGGCATGCCGGGCGGCGGGTTCGACTACGTCTTCGAGGCGGTCGGCCGCGCGGCCACCGTCCGGGCCGGGTACGACGCGGCGCGTCGCGGGGGAGCGGTGGTGGTGATCGGCGCCGGGGCGCAGGACGACCTCGCGCAGTTCACCATGGGCGAGCTGTTCTTCAACGAGAAGCGGCTGCTGCCGTCGCTGTACGGCGGGGCGTCCGTGCCGCGCACCATCGCGCTGGTGGTGGACCTCTGGCGGGCCGGGCGGATCGACCTCGAGGGGATGATCACGCACCGGGTCGGGCTTGCGGAGGTCAACGAGGCCATCGCGCAGATGCGGGGCGGCGAGGCGCTGCGGACGGTCGTCACGCTGGCCTGACCGCCGTCGCCGGACGTGACAGGGCCCGCCGGTGCACCCGGCGGGCCCTGTCACGTACTGCGGGAGCGGGCTCAGCCCTGGTCGGCTCCGGTGCCGAGCCGGTGCCGCCCGTGCGGGTCGGCCTCCGGGCGGTCGTCAGCGGCGGAACGGCCGCGGTGGCGGCCGTGCGACGCGGTGTCCTCGGCCGTGGTCCCGTCGGCGTCGGTCCCGTTGGCCGCGGGTCCGGTGGTGTCGGTGAGGGTGTCGGACATCAGAATCGTCTTCCGTGCGAGGGTGCAGGTGCTTCGGCGCCAGGCGGGCGCCGCGGGCGAGTCGGGCGCGTGACCGGCATGATCGGGCGCAGCAGCCGCGCCAGAGCCGGTGATCACGGCCAGTGCCCCGGCCACCATAACGGCCGGAACGGGCGAGATCCTATCGAGATCCTGATGGGTGGTCCGCGAACGGCACGGCTCCGCGCGGCCCGTCCGAACCCAACCAGTGGCCCACCAGCCGGCGGTACAGCGGCGACAGCACCTGGAGATCGCCGTGCCGTGCGAGCACGCCGCGGCCGCCGTCCAGCAGCAGGACGCGGTCGGCCCGGAGCGCCGAACTGATCCGGTGTGCCACCACGACGAGCACCCCGGGCCGGGCCGCGAAGGCCCGCTCGACCCGGTCCTCGGCGGCGGCGTCCAGGTGGCAGGTGGCCTCGTCCAGCACCACGACGGGGGCGGGGGAGAGGTACGTCCTCACCAACGCCAGGAGTTGGCGTTCGCCGGCCGAGAGCGCGCCCGGATCGGCGAGCACGGCGTCGGGGCCGCCGAGCCGGGCGACGAGCGCGTCGGCGCCCAGGAGGGTTGTGGCGTGCGCGAGTCGGGAGTCGTCGGGGCGGGCCCTGGCGGGGTGGGCCTCGGCGGGCGCGTCGGGCCAGCAGAGGTTGGCGCGGACCGTACCGGGGAACACGTACGCCTCCTGCGGGAGCAGCGCCACCAGGCGGGCGCGCCCGGCGTCGGGGAGGAGGTGCGGGCGGACGCCGTCCACGGTGACCTCGCCGTCGAGCGGCACCAGCAGGCCGGCGAGCAGCGCGGCGAGGGTGGACTTCCCCGTTCCGCTCGGGCCGACCACGGCCAGGTGCTCGCCGGGGGCCGTCGTCAGGTCGAGGCCGGCGAAGACCGGTTCGGCGGCCGGGCCGTGGGCGTAGCGGAGGGCGGTGAGGCGGAGGGTGGGGGGTTCCGGCCCGGGGCCGGGTCCGGGGCCGTGGCCCGGACCAGGGTCGCGATCCGGCTCGGGTACGGTCTCCGGCTCGGGTCCGGGTTCCGGCTCCGGTTCGTCGGAGGTGGTGGCGAGGCGGTCGAGGACGACGGCCAGGCTCAGCAGCCAGCCGCCGACCGTACCGGCCAAGGTCCGGACCGCGGGGTCGAGTTGCTGGAGCAGATAGGTGGCCACGCCGAGCAGTTCGCCGGGCGTGAGGCCGCCGCCGCCGAGCAGCCAGGGCGCCGCCGCGACCACCGCCAGCACGGGCAGCCGGCCGCCGAGCGCGACCACCAGCGACCGGGCCGCGGCGGCCCGGCCGAGCGCGCGGGAGGCGGCGGCGCTGTCCCCGGCGCCGGCGGCGAGTGCCTCGGCCGTCCGCTGCCGGGCGCCGGTGGCCTGGATGTCGCGCAACCCGTGGAGGGCGCGGCCGGCTTCGGCGGCGAGGCGCTCCTCGGCAAGCACGACGGCGCGGCGCCGGTCCACCAGCGGGCGCAGCAGCCGGGCGAACAGCAGGCCGGCGGCGAGCAGGGGGACGAGGACGAGCGGCAGGGCGGCGGGCGCGAGCAGGGTCAGACCGACCAGGGCCGCGGCCAGGGTCACCCCGGCCCCGCGCAGCGTCCGCAGCAGGGTGGCGGTCAACTGCCTTGCGGATTCGACCTGTTCGGTGAGCCGGGCGACCTCGGCCGGATCGGCGTACGGCCGGGCGAGCGCGCTCCGGACGACGCGTTCCACCAGAGCGTCCCGCAGCGGTTCGACCACGGCCGCGAGGTGCGGGAACCCGGCCCGCGCCGCGTACGCGCGGGCGGCGGTCACCGCCCCGAAACCGGCCAGCCAGGCCACCCCGACCGCCGGCCGCCCGGCCAGGAATCCCTGGTCCACGGCGGACGACACCATCAGCCCCGACACCAGCGCCGGCAGCGCCTCGAGCCCGGACCATCCGAGCAGTCGCCACAACGCCCCCCTCGTGCTCGCGAGCTGCCGCCCGAGCAGCACCCAGCCGGGCGAGCGGTGCTGCACGAGAAGTCGGCGGGGCCGACCTCTGGTGTGAGCCGGCCCCGCCCGCACCGGCCCGGTGGGGGCGGGGCCCGCGCCGGCACCCTCGGGGTCGGAGAACGGCTCGGGGGGCCGCGCAGGAAGCCGACCGGGCTGACTTCCCGCGCGCGGCACGCCGTCGGCGGCGCTGTGCCGGCCCATCAGGCGGTGGTCGCTTCGAGGGCGGTGGTCGCTTCGAGGGCGGTGGCCGCTTCGAGGGCGGTGCCGGAGAGGGTGGCGCGATAGTCGGGGTCGCCGAGGAGATCGGTGTGCGGGGCGAGGGCGCGGAGCCGGCCGGCGTCGAGCCAGGCGACCAGGTCGGCGCGGGCGGCCGCCGCCTCGCGGTGGGCGACCATCAGCCGGGTGCGCCCGTGAGTGGCCCGGTCCAGGGCCTCGGTGACCTGGAACTCGGTGGCGAGGTCGAGCCCCGAGGTGGCGTCGTCCAGCACCACCACCCGCGCGGGGCGGGCCAGCAGCCTTGCCAGCCCCAGCCGTTGCAGCTCGCCGCCGGAGAGCCGGAGCTCGTCCAGCGGAGTGTCCCAGCCGGCGGGCAGACGGCGTAGGAAGCCGTCCGCGCGAGCGGCGGCCGCGGCCTCGGGGCCGGCGCCGTCCAGCGCCTCGCGGACGGTCCGGCCGGTCAGCGCGGGGCGCTCGAAGGCGTAGCCGACGGCGCGGCGCAGTTCGGGGGCGGTCAACTCGTCGACGGGGACGCCGTCGACGAGCACCCGGCCCTCGTCGGGGTCGCGCAGCCGGCCGGGCAGAGCGGCCAGCAGGGACTTGCCGCAGCCGGATCGGCCGACCAGGGCGACGGTGTGCCCGCCGGGCACGGTGAGGTCGAGCGGCCCGAGCAGCACGCGGTCGCCGTCGCGTACCACCACACCGCGGAAGGCGAGTTCACCCGCGCCGCCCTCCGGCAGGACGGCCGTGCCGCCGACGGCCGGTGCGAGCTCCAGCAGTTCGTCCACCCGGGCCTGCCCGGCCCGTGCGTGCGCCACCCCGACCAGCGCCTCGACCTGCTCGAAGAGCCCCGCCCCGAGCGCCGCCCAGCCGGCTGCCGCCGCGAGCGCGCCGGGCGCCAGCGTGCCCGCCGCCACCAGGGCGCCGGCGGTGGCCAGCACCGCGACCTCGACCACGGCGATCAGCAGCGTCGCCTGCCACGCCGTCCGCCGCTGGGCGGACCAGAGCGCGTGCCCGGCCTCCGAGAGAGCGGGGAGCGGCTCCAGCACGCGCGCCGCCTCGCGCCGCCTCGCACCGGCCGCGTGGATGCTGCGCAGCCCGGTGAGCGCGCCGGCGAGCCGGCCGGCGAGGTCGGCCTGGACCTCCTGGTAGCGGAGGAAGACCTGCCCGGCCTCGCGCAGGAAGAGCCGGATCAGCGCCACCCCGGGCACCACGCCGCCGAAGAAGGCGAGCGCCAGCCAGGGCGAGAGCACCCCGAGGCCGACGATCGCGCCGAGCGAGGTGAGCAGCGCGGTGGTCGCGCCGAGCACGGCCGGAAGCCGGCCGCCCGCGTCGGCGGCGGAGCCGACCAGGCGCGCGGTCAGGTCGCCGGGCGGCGGCCCGCCGTGCCGGAGCCGGCCGCCGGGGCCGAGGTCGAGCAGGTGGCGCACCAGCCGGTCGCGCAGGGCGGCGGTGGCCTCGGCCGCGCAGGCGGGACCGGCCGCGGCGGCGAGCGCGTTGGCGGCGGCGGCCGTGCCGAGGACGAGGGCCAGCAGCCCGAACGCGGAGCCGCCGGCGTCCCGGTCGATCGCGGCGTCGACGGCGCCGGCGAGTGCCGGGGGCAGGGCGAGCGTGGTGGCGGCCTCGGCGGGCAGGGCGACGGCCAGCGCGAGGGTCCAGCCGGTGGGGCGGCGGGGCATGGGCGGGCTCCCGTCGGGGTGGGCCGTGGGTCGGAAAAGGGCGGGGCGAGTCAAGAAGGAAGGAGCGAGGGAGGCGAGGGGGAAGGAGGCGGGCGCAAGGGAAACGAGGGGGAAGAAGGCCCAGGGGGGCGCGGGAAAGGAAGGGAACGAAGCGAAGGACGGAACGGGACGGCGCCGCCCCCCCCCTTCCCGACAAACGGGAGCGGCGCCCCCGGGTCCCCCCACCCCCGGGTGGCCGACCCCCCTCCCCCCCCCTTCTCGTTCGGATCCGGCAGGTCCGGA